>JASFFF010000322.1:0-4863 GCA_050124445.1 Desulfosarcina sp. | reverse complement strand
ATTCAAGGTTCCCGACACCATTGACGACGATATTGCCACCATCTTGGACCCGTTCGGAAACGCCGCTCACACGGCCCTATCCTTCGATCTGGTGGGTGAGGATGTGCTGATTACCGGTGCCGGTCCTATTGGCATCATGACCGTGGCCATCGCCCGCCATGTGGGTGCACGGTTTATCGTCATCACCGACGTCAATGACTACCGCCTAAAACTGGCCGAGGGCATGGGGGCAACCACTGCCATCAATGTGACCGAGACGTCCATTGCCGACACCATGAACCAGCTGGGCATGAAGGAGGGATTCGACATAGGCTTGGAGATGTCCGGAAACATTCAGGCCTTTCGGGACATGCTGCAAGCCATGAACTACGGTGCCAAAATCGCCATTTTGGGTATTCCGCCCGGTGAAGTATCCTTGGACCTGACCCAGATCATCCTCAAGGGATTGAAACTTAAAGGCATCTACGGCCGGGAGATGTTCGAAACCTGGTACAAGATGACCAGCATGCTGCAGAGCCACCTGGACATCGCTTCGGTCATCACCCACCGTTTCGGCGTGGACGATTACCAAGAGGCCTTTGATGTGATGCGTTCAGGACGATCGGGCAAGGTGATCTTGGATTGGGAATGATTCAAATGGTCGGGCGGCGCAATGACATCGGCTGATGGGCTTGGCGCCAAGCGACATTGCCAACCATCCCCCCGTATCCCCAATACCGTCTTCAAGGTCACTCTTGAACCTTTTCTGCATCCCTTTTGAATCGCCCGTATTTCAAAAAATGAATGCTTTGGGCGATCACGTGAGGGTCGTTCATGATAAAACCATGACTTTTTTGAACCACCAGAAAGTCGACCATCTCGTCCAAGCGAGCCCGTTCGACAGACACCTTGCCATCGTCCGGCCCCGGCAATTGGGCGGAGAACCACGGCTCCAAAGTGGCGTTTCCGGTGATGACGCCCACAGGTACGTCGATTGGCGCCAGACGATTGGGAAGGTCATGTTCAGAGGTACCCAGCTGCTGCCCGGCCGGGCCCATGAACCAGCGATAAAGCTTGTTATCTTTAAGCTGATCGGCGATTTCACTGCCCTTATTGGGTGGGCTGAGCATCACCACACGGCTTTCCGGCGGCAAGCGGTGGGTTTGGAGGTACTGCCGGACCAGTATTCCGCCCAAGGAATGGGTGACGAAATGAATCGGGGCTGATGGGTATTTCAGCCGGCAATCCTGGACGGTGTCGGCAATAATACCCTCGCTCAATGTTTCGATATCGGCCTTAGTGGACGGGTAATCCAGGTTGATCACCCGGTAGCCCGCATCCTCCAGGTGTCTGGCCATCCTGGCCATGGAACGGTGGGTTCGGCCCATGCCATGCAGCAGGATCACCCTTGCATTGGTATTCATGATGACAGGTCCCGTTTTTACATCAGCAAAAATGGCCTGAAAGCACAGGGACGTGGCCGTGAAGACCATAAAACCAATCCAGAAGTGAATCATCGCGTCACCTTACGATACGGCAGCCAGGAATATGGTCAACGCTGTCCTGGGTAGCCTTTTTGAACAAAGGACACCCGGCTGTCAACTGTTTTCCTTGGGTCTGAAACGGCTCGATTGGGGTTGCATTCAACAGCAGTCGTGACCATCATTGAGGTATTTGAAGATCCTTGCAGCAAGCTGCGAGGAATCTTCGACCATAAGGAATGTGGTCTATTTGTTGACTCGCTGGCTTACCCCGCTGCCCCGATGAGGGGGATCTGTGCTTGGCTTCGACGAGCGACGGGGATTGCGCTCGATGTTGCGGTTCAACGCCAAAGGAGGCATACGATGACCAAAAGCGGCAAGGTACTGGCAGCCAGCTATGGTGTGGTGGCGTCCATACTGATGGCACTTGCTTTCGCCGGCTTGTTCAGTCAGAAGATGGGCTTTCGCATTCCTATCATTTCCACGGATATCATCCCAGCCCTACACCGGCATGCCGTGTGGGGTGAAACCCTGAAGGGCAGGGCCATCTTGCTGGGTGGCGGAGAGTGGTTTTTCCTGATCGTTCTTGGGGTCGTCATCCTCCTGGGAATCTTGACCGCGATTGTCAACAAGCTGATTCAATCCGCCGAGAAATAACCCAAGAGATTCAAGAATTGATGGATACTGGGATTGAAGAACCTCGCAGCAAGCTGCGAGGAATCGTCGACCGAAAGGAATGCTGTCTATTTGTTGACTCGCTCGCTTATCCCGCCGCCCCGATGAGCAGGATCTGTGCTTGGCTTCGACAAGCAACGGGGAATGCGCTCGCTGTTGCGGCTCAGGAATTGTGGAATTGCGTAACTTCAATCTCCGTTACAATTAACGGAAGCTAGCCAGCCCACCGTCCCCTGATCTTCGCCTTTTATCGTCTGCATTCCGATTTCGCGCCTCTGTCCGATTGTCACCGGCCGCTGTCACCCTTTGATCACTCGCGGCGTCAACATCTGATGCTGCGGGCAGATAGAGGTCGGGTTCTGATAAACGCAGCCGGCAAATGCCGCCAAGTAGCGGCGAATTTCAGACATGTTGATGACCTCGTCCACGAATCCCTTGCGTGCGCAGTAGACCGGCCGCGAATTGTCGTAGTAGGCCTGCGCCATCTGGTTCATCTTGTCGATCACCGGCTGCAGCGGTTTGTCGGCTTTTTTCTCTTTGACCAGCCGACGAGAAAAGCTGGCCGCGGCAGCGGTCTCCCCGTGCATCACGTAGATTTCCGTGGTGGGCACCCCCAGAGTCAAGGCGTTGTGCCGGTTCGCCGTTGGACCCCCCATCACATAATGGGCAGCCGCTGTTCCTTTGCGCAGGACAACCAGCAGCTGGGGGACGTCGGTGGACTGAATCGAATAAATCAGGGATTGTCCCAGGCCCAGCAGTTCGGCCTTTTCGGCGATATCGCCCACGTCGATACCGGACGTGTCCTGGAACCAAATAATCGGTAACCGGTCGCGCCCACACAGGGTGACAAATTCGTTCATCTTTATCAAACCTTGGCGGTATAGCTTGCCACCGATACCCGGGTAATCGGCGTACTCGGGATAGCCTTCCCCCAACCATCCCTGACGGTTACCGATCACCCCCGTTAGGTAGCCGTCGATCTTGACCAGACCGGTATAGATTTCGGGACCATAATCGGGTTTAAACTCCATATGCTCACTGCCATCGACGATCCGTGCCAATACCTGATCGAAATCGTAAATCTGCTTTTGGTTGTGCGGCACCAGACGGTAGATGTCTTCGGACGGAAAAAGCGGTTCTTTGGGTTCAGCGACACGGAAAAATTTGGGGTTGTATGCCGGAATATCTTTCATGTAGTCCCTGAGTCCGTCGAGCACCTGGGTCTCTTCCTCGTAGACGTAGCGGAAAAAACCGGTGCCATCGTAATGAATGTCCACCGATCCAGGCGGTTTGGCTTTGTACTGTTTGGCGGCATTGATTAAGGCCTCGGCCCCTTCTTCATCAAAATAGCCTTTGGGTGACATACCGCTTAGAATACCGCCGCCACCGACGGCAATGTTGCAGTTTTTGTGGGCAAACAGGACCGTCGGGCTGATCCCTTGATACCCACCGCCGGCCGGGTTGGTCCCGTAGATGGCAGCCAGGACGGGAATTCCCAGCTGGTTTAGCTCAGCGTGGCGGAAGAAGGTGGTGCCGCCGCCGCGACGGTCAGCGTAAAATTTCTCTTGTTCAGTAAGTTTGACACCGCTACAGTTCACCAGCCAGACCAGAGGAATGTTCAGCCGCTTGGACAGATTGGTGACCCTGAGAATATTTTCGTATTGTCCCGGTAGCCATGCACCGGCTAACACCTTGTTGTCGAATCCGATAATGACGGCCCACTTGCCGGAAATTTTACCCAGTCCATCGACGACGTTTGTGGTTCCCTCTTCGTTGTCTTCAGGATTGTAAAGTGTGTGCAGGGGACACCAGGTGCCCGGATCCACCAAGTAGGTCAACCGTTGATAGACCGTCATTTGGCCGCGAGCATTGATTTTTTCCTCCGGGAAGCCGGCCAGTTTGACTTTTTCCGCCTCTTTCTTCAGTAGATTTTCAAGTTCCCTGATCTGCTTAACATTTTCTTCAGCGCTTTTGATCTGTCCGGCATTCATCTCCCGACCGAAAACCGGCATTTTTTCAAAATACGGTCTCATGGTTTTACTCCCGAATCGGATGTTTGTTTGATTATATTAAGGCCTCAGGGGCCACTCACCTCTATCTTTCAATACCTCTCTGAGCACTTTTAAGGCAGCATTTACCGTAGGAATACCTCCATATGTAAAGGTTTGAAAAATAACCTCGGCAATCTCCTCCGGGCGGCAGCCAACATTCAACGCCGCCTGAATGTGCAGTGCGAGTTCTTCGGTACGTGACAGCACGGTCAAAACGGCCACCGTAACCAGTTGGCGGGTGGGATGGGGAATCTTCTCGCGGGCGTACAATCTGCCGGTGATGAAAAGCGACAGGTCCTTTCCCAGCTTCTTATCGAAATCTCGCCAGAGCTGGAAGGGTTTTTCGCCTTCTACCCCGCCAAAATAGAGTTTACCGGTCGCCTTGGTTTTCTCGACAATATCGTCGTTCACGGCACGAATTCCTTTCGATGAAGCATAGGCATCTGATTGTAACCGCAGGCGTAGCAGCGCACCGTCGAGGATGCCAATCACGGGAGAACGCCGATCCGGGCCGCGAGACGCCGCTGGTGAATTGAACTAGTGTCTGTCCAGAAATAGGCAAATTTGGTTGAGATCAAGGCGTGCGAAAAATTTATCCGCAGGCATATGGTTGATATTCCGAGGAATAAATTTTGAGAACCACGCCGATATCGGGCAAATTGGCCATTTGTGGATGG
>JASFFF010000321.1:0-4869 GCA_050124445.1 Desulfosarcina sp. | reverse complement strand
TTTCCGGGCACGGGCTCCAGCAGGGCCCGGCCGTGGGCCGCTATATGAGCGAGCTGATCATCGGCGAACCTCACGCGCTCGATCTGTCCGTCTTTTCGGCCCGGCGCATACTGGAACAAAGGCCGTTAAGCGAGGCAGGACTGGTTTAGCCGCCGGTTGGGCGAAAATGGGCATCTTGCCGTTTTGGATCGGCGTTCTTGTGCATGGCCCATCCTTGATTCTGCACGCCGGCCATATAACTCAAACCCACTTTTCTACCTGACGCAGCCGGAACGCCGATGGCTCGGCAGCGCTACCCAGGAGGCCCAACCATCATGGATACCCCGATTCCAGGCAACATCGTGCGCGCTAAAATTCGCCAAAGCAGACTCGATTGTGTTGGATTGGCCACCATTCGTGAATTGAACCGGCTGGTCGGTGAGATCGAGGCAGCCTGCGGCTACCGTTTTATTCGCATGGAGATGGGCATTCCGGGACTGGCACCGCCGGATATCGCCGTGGCAGGGGAGATCGATGCGCTCAACGCAGGGGTGGGCGCCACCTATCCGCCGTTTGACGGCATCCCTCACCTGAAAGAAGAAATTGCCAGGTTTGTAAAATTGTTTTTGGACATCGACGTACAGCCGGCCCACTGCCTGCCCACGGTGGGTGCCATGCAGGGCTGTTTTCTCTCCATGATGATGGCCGGGCGGCGGATCAAGGGCAGGGATCGGATCTTGTTCATCGACCCTGGATTCCCGGTCAATAAAAAACAGGCCCAAGTCCTGGGGCTGCCTGCAGAGCGCTTCGATGTCTACGATTTTCGAGGCGACCGGCTGAGAAACAAACTGGAATCGCATCTGTCCAGCGGTCGAATCGGTGCGCTCATGTACGCCAATCCCAACAATCCTGCCTGGATCTGTCTGACCGAAAAAGAACTGGCCATCATCGGCGACCTGTGCACCCGCTACGATGTCATCGCCCTAGAGGATCTGGCCTACTTCGGTATGGATTTTCGCACCGATTACTCCCGGCCGGGGATGCCGCCGTTCATTCCCACGGTTGCCCGTTATACGGACCATGCGATTCTGCTCATTTCCAGCTCCAAATCTTTCAGCTTGGCCGGCCAGCGTATCGGTATGACGGTCATCGCCGATGCGTTGTTCGAATCCACGGGTGATGGATTGAGGCCCTGGTTCGGCACCGACCGATTCGGCTACGCCTACATCTTCGGCGGCATGTACGCCTTGAGCGCCGGTGTGTGCCACAGCACCCAGTATGGTCTGGCCAATTTGCTCGAGGCGGTCAACGACGGACGCTACAACTTCGTGGATGCGGTGAAGGTGTACGGTGAGCGAGCCCGGACGATGAAACGGCTGTTTACCGATAGCGGGTTTACCCTGGTGTACGACAGGGACGAGGACCAGCCGCTGGCCGACGGTTTTTATTTCACCGTTGCCTACCCCGGCTTCACCGGCGTCCAGCTGGTGGAGGCGCTGCTCTATTACGGCATCAGCGCCATATCCCTGGAAACCACCGGCAGCAGTCGCAAGGAGGGAATACGGGCCTGCGTCTCCCTGACTGGTGAGGAACGCTTTGCAGAGTTGGAAGACCGACTCAAACGCTTTGACACCGATTGCCAGGCGGGCCTGCGGGTTCTTGACTGACACCGCCTTTTCCGCCCCAGCAGCCACTCACCCCCTCGGTCGATAGACAGCAGTTCCCAAATCGCCACCCGTCCATGGATGGCGGCGATGCGGATGTCTGCCAATACGATGCTAAAATTAAAGCCGTCCCTCTTCAACTCCATGACAGGCGACGATAACCTTGTTTTCCACATCGCGGGCCTGCGGGATTTCTTCGACGCAGCGTCGGTTGGCATGGATGCAGCGGCCATGGAAGACACATCCGCTGGGCAGGTTGATGGGGGTGGGCACCTCGCCTTTAAGTTTGATGTGGCCGGTTTTTTTGCGGCCCAGCTTGGGGATGGCTGAGAGCAAGGCCTGGGTATAGGGATGGCGGGGACTTCCAAACAAGGTTCTGGCTGGTGAGAGTTCGCACATGGTGCCCAGGTACATCACCGCTACCCGGGTGCTGATGTGTTCCACCACCGACAGGTCATGGGTGATGAACATATAGGTGAGCCCCCGCTGCGCCTGGGCGTCCATGAGCAGGTTGAGGATCTGGGCCTGGATGGAGACGTCCAGCGCCGACACCGGTTCGTCGGCCACGATGAACTCGGGGTCCACCATCAAAGCCCGGGCGATGCTGATGCGCTGCCGCTGGCCGCCGGAGAATTCGTGGGGATAGCGGGCGGCCCATTTGGGGTCGACCCCCACCTGGGACATGACCTCGGCCACCCGCTCCCCGACCTGAGCCCGGTTGATGGCGGGGTTGTGGAATACCACCGGCTCCTCCAGGGTCTGCATGACCGTTTTGCGCGGGTTCAGGGAGGCGTACGGATCCTGAAAGATCATCTGCATCTTGCGGCGGAAAGGCAGCATCTCCTGGCTGTTCTTGTTATCGATGCGTTCACCGTGATAGAGAACCTGGCCGCTGTTGGGGGGATAGATGCCGAGGGTGGTGCGGGCCAGGGTCGATTTGCCGCAGCCGCTTTCGCCCACCACGGAAAAGGTTTCTCCCGGGGCGATCGTGAAGCTGACGTTGTTGACCGCCTTGACCGTGGTGCGCTGGCGGGTGATGCGGCCATTTTGAAAACGCAACTGGTCCAACAGGCCGCCGGATATGTCGAAGTGCTTGACCACATTGTCCAGGGTCAGCAGGCCCTTTTCTCCGGTGTTCGTACGTTGGGATGGTTCGGTTGTCATGTCGTTGCCTTTTGGGCGTCGGGTTGTACCATGTGGCAGGCCGCTTTGCAGTTGTCCGAGTCGATGGCGATCAGTGGCGGCTCCTTTTCCAGACAGATCGAATCGCACAGGTGGCAGCGGGGATTGAAGGCGCAGCCGGGAGGAATGTCTGTCAAGGTCGGCATCATGCCGGGAATCTGGTTCAGTTTCGCTCCCGGCTGCAGGCTGCCGGGCAGCGCCTTGATCAGGCCCTGGGTGTAAGGGTGCCGCGGCGTGTGGATCACCCGATCCGTGGGCCCGGTCTCCACGATCTTGCCGGCGTACATGACGGCAATCTTTTCGGTCACCTGGGAAACCACCCCCAGGTCATGGGTGATCAGGATCAATCCAGTCCGTTCGGACTTGCACAGATGTTGCAAAAGATCCATAATTTCGGCTTGGATAGTGACATCCAGTGCCGTGGTGGGCTCGTCGGCGATGATAATCTCCGGATCGGTCAACAGAGCGATGGCGATGACGATGCGCTGGCGCATGCCGCCGGAAAACTCATGGGGATATTGGTCCAGCCGCTTTTCCGGAGAGGGGATCTGCACCTTGCGCAACTTTTCCAAAGCAATGGCTGCGGCTTCGTCGCGGCTGATGGTGCGATGGGCCAGCAGGGTCTCGATCAATTGCGTGCCGACGGTCAACACCGGGTTGAGGGTCATCATGGGGTCCTGAAAGATCATGCTGATCTGATTGCCGCGGATCTCGCGCATGGCCTCGTCGGAGAGCGTCGTCAGGTCCTGGCCGTTGAACATCACCTGGCCTCCGGAGACGAAGCCCGGCTTGCTGATCAGGTTGATGATGGCAAAACCGGTGACCGACTTGCCGGCACCGCTTTCGCCCACCAGCCCCATGCGTTCGCCGCGATCCAGGGCGAAGCTGATGCCGTTAATGGCCGTCAGGTCGCCAGAGCGCAGGCCGAATTTGACTTCCAGGTCGTTGACTTCCAGTAAATGAGACATAAAAACCGATGACGTTTTAAGTGTTAAGTTTTAAGTGCACGCAGATATCGGGCAAATAGGCCATTTATGGATGGGCACCTTCTATCCTTTGTACAGTTTGGGGTTCAGTACGTCACGCAGCCAGTCGCCCAGCAGGTTGATCACCAGCACGAAGACCACCAGCCAGATGCCCGGAAATACCGTAATCCACCACGACCCGGAGAAAAAGAACTCCTGGCCGGCCCGGATCAACGATCCCAGGGAGGGCTTGGTCACCGGCATGCCCAGGCCCAGAAAAGAGAGCGCTGCCTCGCTCATGACCGCATTGGCCACCTGAATGGTGGAAATGACCATGACCGAGGTCAGGGAGTTGGGCAGGATATGACGGAAAATAATGGTCCAGGTGGGCAGGCCGATGACCCGGGCGGCCTCCACATACTCCTTGTTCTTCTCACCGATGACCGAGGCACGGATGGTCCGGGCGAACATGGGCCAATTGGACAGACCGATGATGACGATCAGCAGGGGCACGGCCAGGCGCTCAAAACTGCCCAGACCGAAGGCCACCTGGAAGATGGCCGACATTAAAATGGCCACCATCAGGTAGGGGAAAGAGAACTGGATGTCGGCCAGCCGCATGAGGATGGCATCCATTTTCCCGCCCATGTAACCGGCAAACAGGCCCACGATCACCCCGATGATCCCCTGCAGGGCAACGGCGCCAAGGCCGATGACGATGGAGGTCCGCAGTCCATACAGCATGGTGGAGAGCATATCCCGGCCCTGGTTGTCCGTTCCCAGGAGGAATTCACTGCTCCCCTCCTCCATCCAGACCGGAGGAATCTCCGAATTCATGATATCTATATTGACAGCGTCATAGGGGTCCATGGGGGCCACCCACGGCGCTGTTACGGCCAACAACAAAAATATCGTCAGGACAATAAAGGAGAAAATCGCCACCTTGTCCCGCTTAAAACTGTAGAGGAAATACGACTCTTTGAATTTCTGGTATTTTGTTCTCATTTTGTCCCGGCGATTCTTACGGTGGGATTGATAAAGCCGTAAAGGATGTCAACAACCGTATTTACAACGGTAAA
>JASFFF010000320.1:0-4871 GCA_050124445.1 Desulfosarcina sp. | reverse complement strand
AAATCTGATGACTCTTAGCAGGTGCTGTAGATGCGCGCCGCATAACTACAGTCCTGATGCTGATGCGATAGGGGTGACCAGATGGCAATGCTACGCAAGTATAAGTTAATCTGGAAGGCAATTGAGGAAGACCACGTGGTAGGCTATCGGATCTATTGGTCCAGCGGTCCAACGGTCGGCTATGATTCCAATTGTGTCGAAGTCGGCAGAACAGATGAATTGGCGATACCCGATCAGGTCATCGCCTCGTGCGATGGTTCGGTGACGTTCGGGATTACCGCCATCGACCGGGATGGCAATGAATCGGACATGACCACCATCGCCGAACCGTTTCAGTTTCAGGCGCCCATGGCTCCGGGGGCGCTTCGGCTCCAAGCGGCAGATGAATACATCGTTTCCCATCCCTCAGATGAGGAGTTCATTGCCCCGGAGGTGATTCAACGGCTTATTGCCCGGCTGGAAGGAGATGATCCCGCGGATGGCGCCGCCGAGGGTGATCTCTTCGAACGTCAGGAGGCGGACCATGACCCTCACCGGTTTGACATCGGTGCCATTTTTTAAAATGCCGCCATGAAAGCGGCGCCGTTGTGCTGAAGAACGCGCATCTCCCGGTTAAACCAGGCCGTCATCGTTAAAGTCAGACCATTTTTGTTGATTTCTTGTATCCACCTAACGACCGACCGCGACACCCATTGATCGTAACCAACCTGAGTCTGAGCAGACCCGTTTGTGACAGGGTTGAACCCGTATGCAGGAGGTGATCCATGGCCATCAAAACCCAGCTTTTGATATACATCATTGTTCTGGGCATATTTGACACCATCATCCCCATACCGATCACCGCCCTGGTCCTGATCCACGTGCTTTATCAAAAACCCCGCTGGTTTCGGGATTGGGTGGAGACGATTTACCGATCCTGAACGGGTTGGACGCGTGCTTGGATCACCCTGCTTGCATAACGCGCTTCTCGGTATTATTTTGTCGATGGTCACCAGCTGAACAATCGGGTTCAGTATGAGACTATGGGTATAATGATTCACATCATCTACCCTCCTCCTTAGGGCAGGCCCGGATCCAGGCCTGCCCTTACTTTTGATCTGACATGCAGCAGCAAAAGTCGACAGAGTCGACAGGCCCGGGATTGATGCCAATTGTGGGCGGTGGACAATCGTCTTTGGATCAGGTACCTTTAATCGAAGCCCATTCGCCCACGATATTCAAGCGCTTCATTTGGGCCCAGCTGCAGAACCACCCCTTCGCCAGATAAGACCCCTTCGCCGGTAACGGCGGATATGGTCACATAGTGGGTAACCAGCACAATCAACACCCCATTGGTGGGTTGCTGCGCCAGGAAATGCCGTAAGGATTTCAAATTGGGTTCGCGATCACGGGGGCTTTCGAAAAATGAATTTAACGCAGGCAATTGCATAACCGGTCCCAGGTCCATCAGTCTGGCCGTTTCCAGGCAACGGCACCATTGGCTGGAATAGACCCGGGCGGAAACGATACCCCGTTCGCGTAGCCATTGGCCGATCTGTTGCGCTTGCAACCGACCCGTATCATCCAGATTGCGCTGGGTCGAGCAATCGTCTACCGTAAAGTGGGGTGGGTCGCCGGTTCCCGGCGCATTGGCGTGGCGGACCATGAGCACATGACCGCCGCTTTTCAACCGCGCCACCAGGCTGTCCGAATCGGATGCAGCCATGCTGTTGATTGCGATAAGGGTTGACGTCACGCACATGAACCAAATTGATTTAATCATGGCTGTCTCGGCTTATTCAGGAAAAATCAAACGCACTGCCTTTCGTTTGCCCACGGGTTTGCCGCTGGGGCATAGGGTCAAATAGCGGAGTCAATCATTTCCCAAGACACTTAGTACTTATAATCTAACCATCGGTCCTCCGAAATCAAATTCGGGTCAGCCAGCTCCCAGCTGGGCGTACGTCGTGCAGCTGCCCGGCAGAGAGGGCATCGCGTTGAAAACGCCAGAAAAGACGGCTACCGATTGACGGGAACGGCAGCTTGTGAAAAACTGATACCATCCAGCCTGGCTGCACTTACTGGCGGCCGATGAATGCCAACCAGTCTTCCATCGCTTCTGACCTTGGGATCACGAGGGGTTGTCACTCCCGTGAGCCGGCCTTCGGTGGTGGAGGCAACACCGAATATTCGGCAAGGAGGCATTGGCGCGCAATTGAAGATCTCCATCCAAAAACCGTTGCTCAAGTCCCTGGCGTTGATGGCATCCGTGATCGAAGCCAGGGATGCCTATACCGGCGGACATCTGTGGAGAGTTTCCCAATATTGCCATCACTTGGCTCAGGCGGCCGGTTTGTCCCCAGAAATTGTTTTTTTATCCAGGCTGGGTGGCTTTCTTCACGACATCGGCAAGATCAGCATTCCGGATGTTATTTTGGGAAAGCGCGGCAAACTCACCGACACGGAATTTGAAGTGGTTAAAACCCATCCGACAATCGGGGCGACCCTGATACAGGAGCATCCCTTGGGACAATTGGCTCTTTCGGCTGTTCATCAGCACCATGAATGGGTCAATGGCAGCGGATATCCGGAACGTCTCATGGGTGAACAGATCTCTCTTGTGGCTCGCATTGTCAGCATCGCCGACGCTTTTGATGCGCTTACGAGCACGCGACCCTATCGCCAGGGGGTGGGCGCCCAACCTGCCATCGAGGCATTGCAATTCGAGCATGGCAGTCAGTTTGATGCCGACCTGTTGGATACCTTTGTGACCGTGGTTCAAAACGATGCGCTGGGTGAAATTGTGGGCTACAGTGAACAAGGCGTACCCATGGTGGACTGCCCCACCTGCGGACCGGTGATTGCGGTGTCCCGGGATGCAAAGGACGGCGATATCGGCCATTGCCGTGTGTGTGGCGGGGCGCACCGCCTGCACCGGGAAGGCAACACCTTCGTGGTGGAACCCACCGGTGAGATCGGCAATGCCGAGGATCTTAAGCCCTATCCCGAGACCCATTCCATCGATGCCTTCATTTCTCGAGCGCCCAGATGGGTCACGGTTTAGGTATTGACCAAGCCCCATAGCGATCCTTATCTTATATTTTGAGTTTATATAACCCTGGTAGCGTTGATATCCAGTCCGGCATTCAAAGGAGGTTATTCATGGAGGTTAACAAAATTTTGTGGCCGACCGATTTTTCCAACATTTCAGAAAAAGCACTGCCGCATGTCAAATCTCTCACGGCGCAATATGGGGCTGAAATTCACGTTCTCTATGTAATCGAAGACATTGCCCACCACGATGGATGGTATGGCGCTTTTGAGGAAAAACGGGTCAAGGAACTCATGGCCCACGCCAACAAGACAGCCTCCAAGCGGTTGGGGCAGATTTGCGAAAAGTACTTGGATGGCTGCCCGCTATACATCAAGCATGTGGCCATCGGGGACCCCGCCACAGAGATTCTGAAGATGGCAGAAAAGGAGCATGTGGATATGGTGGTCATGGCCAGCCATGGTGAAAAAGGCAATTTCCGTTTCGGTAGCGTTGCCGAAAAGGTCCTAAAACATTCCGCGGTGCCGGTAACGATCGTTCCCGTTGAACCGGGCAACTGAAAAAGATCGATTGCCCTGACACTGGCCGAACCCATCCGATGACTGCCGTTCAACAACGGTAGGTGGGCTTGGCATATGTCACTGCCGACTGCTTTCTCGGTTGGGACGATAAATGATCCAGGACCCTTGAAAAAAAGGAACAAGCATGCCCATCGACACAGCATTGTTGAAAGATCAGGAGGTGGTCTTGTGGGACCATTCGGTTGCCCGCCTCGGCCAGTTCTGGGAGCATGGACCACTGGTTCTGGTCTTCCTGAGACACTACGGCTGACCGTTCTGCCGCCAGCAGGTGGCGCAGTTGCGCCAGAAGGCCGATGCGTTTGAGCGATTGGGTGCCCGTGTGGTGCTTGTCGGCTTGGGAACGGTTGAAGATACCGCCGCCTTCAAGAATCAGTTCGATGTCTCTTTTACCATGATCGCCGATCCTCAAAAGCGATTGTTCAGCGCCTTCCAGCTAAAGCAGGCTTCCACCGGTGCGTTGCTCTCATTGGGCATGGCCGCTAAAGGGTTATCGGCGCTGTTTAAAGGCCATGGTTTGGGGGTTCCCAAAGGTGATGTGCATCAACTGCCCGGCGTTTTCATCATCGATGTCAACGGGAGCATTCGTTTCAGCCATCATGCCAAAGACGCTTCTGATCATCCACATCCAGATCAGCTTCTGGCAGCCCTCCGGTCGGATGCGCAGTGAAACGCAATAAAACAAGTTCTCGCGAAACACGTTGGGTTCAATGGCCGATCTCAGATCGCCAAGGCGATCAGCAACGCGGTCCGCAAAATGATGCGCAAAGCCGATTTGGATCAAACATTGCAACGATTTGTTGGCAACATGGTCTATATTTCGCTGACGATTTTTTTGGTTTTACCCGGCGTAGCGCTTGGCAAGATCCGCATAACGCAGGCCGCTTCCGCCGAAGATGTCCAGGGCACTGCCGACGGTAAAGTCGATATGGCCGCGGCCGAGCGATTGAATCTGATCGATGTCCCGCTGGCTTGAAATGCCTCCGGCGTATGTAATTGGCAAGCCCTGCCACCCGCCCAGATAGGCCACCAGGTCGGCTTCGATACCCGCACAACGGCCTTCAACATCGACGCCATGGATGAGAAATTCGTCACAATACGTGGAGAGGCGGTCCATGAAGCGGTATGTAATCGGTTCGGCGGTAAATGTCTGCCAGCGGTTGGTGGCTACCAGATACGAATCACCGCGCCGGCGACAGCTCAAATCCAGCACCAGACGCGATTTTCCCACCCGCCGGTAAAGCGTCTTCAATCGCGTCATG
>JASFFF010000319.1:0-4875 GCA_050124445.1 Desulfosarcina sp. | reverse complement strand
CATCTTTCTATATTCGGGCCTACGGTGAATTCGCCTATCGTTTGATGCAAGTCTTCGATATCTTAGACATGTATTATTCCTGGTGGTTCCAGACCCTCATCGGAATATTGGCGATTAACATAACGGTATGTACGATTAAGCGATGGCCTGCGATCTGGAAAATTGTCTCGTCGAAAAATCTTCGGGTAGAAACGATCAAGAAAAAAAAACCGATTGGGGAATTTTCCGATTCACGTAATCCTGATGAGTTATTACCGCTATACAAAGCTTACATTTGGAAAAAATACAGACGAGTTGAAATAAGCTCGGAGAAGCCTGGGATGACGATCGTCGCTGAAAAAGGACGCTGGACAAGGCTTGGCGTTCCGGCTGTGCATGTAAGCATTGTCATCATTTTAGCCGGTGCGCTGATTGGATCGTTTATGGGTTTCGATGGGTTTGTCAACATACCCGAGGGGCAAAGCGCCAACTCTATCCGGCTACGCAACAGCGATGCCTCGCTGCCTCTGGGTTTTGAAGTCCGATGCGAAGACTTCAAAGTCAGCTTTTACGATTCCGGTTCGCCCAAAGAGTTTCGATCAAGTCTGACCATCCTGGAAAATGGCAAGAAAGTAGCCGAGAAGGATATTATTGTAAATGACCCATTGCGATACAAAGGGGTTAATTTCTTTCAATCCAGCTATGGCCAAACACCTCCCCAAAAAATTCAGATTAGGCTCACATCATCAAATTCAGGCGAAATCCAGCAGCACAATCTTTCTATGGGACAAACTGTGGACCTGCCTGATGAGACAGGACAGTTCACTTTTTTAAGGTACACCGGCAACTACAGTTTCCGTGGCAAGATGATAGGTGAAGCAATTGTAGGAATTCTGGAAAAGCCTGGAAAAAAACCCCAAGAAATTGCTCTGCCGCTTCGCTTTCCAACATTCGACAAAATGCGCAAAGGCGACTGGTTCATATCTGTCGATGGATATGAGGATGCATTTTACACCGGTCTTCAGGTAACCAAAGACCCTGGGGTTCCCGTTGTTTACCTTGGTTTTGTACTATTAATTGTCGGCTGCTGGATAGCATTTTTCATGTCCCATAAAAAGATCGTTGTTGACCTGCAGCCGAGCACGAACAGCAGCCGTATCACTGTATACGGTGTTACCAATCGAAACCGGGTCGGCTTTGAAATAGCGAGTCATCAACTTGGTGAAGAACTCAGCAACCTATAGGAATGAATCATGAATAGCTCACTTTTATTGTCGGTTACGACCTTCGTGTACGGGTTTGCCGCGACCCTCTATCTCGTTGCATGGATCTTTCACAAACCCCATATAAATCGGTGGGCGACCTGGGTCGCATTAGCGGGAATAATCGGAAACGCCGCTGGGTTTGTAATGAGATGGGTGGAATCCTATACGATGGGCATTGGCCGGATACCGCTTTCCAATCTCTATGAGTCACTTGTATTCTTCTCTTTAATGATTGCCGTTATATATCTGGTGATAGAACGAAAATATCGTCACCAGACGATCGGCGTATTCGCAATGCCTTTGGCGTTCTTATCGATCGCCTATGCGTCATTATCGCCGAACATCAGCGATCGTATCCAACCCCTTTTACCCGCATTAAAAAGCAATTGGCTCACGGTTCATGTTGTTACTTGTTTTATTGGCTATGCAGCCTTTGCCATCGCATTCGGCCTTGCTCTAATGTACTTGGCCAAAAAGAACGACCAAGCACCTGAGGGCACTTTGCGTTCAAGGCTTCCCAAGCATCGCCTTTTAGATGAGCTCACTCACCAAATGGTTTTGTTCGGCTTTCTCTTTTTGACTGCCGGGATTGTATCAGGGGCAGTTTGGGCAAATTCTGCATGGGGTCGCTACTGGGGCTGGGACCCGAAAGAGACCTGGTCTCTGATTACCTGGTTCGTATATGCGACGTTATTGCATGCACGCCTGATGAGAGGTTGGCGCGGCAAACGAATTGCCTTTTTTTCAATGATCGGTTTTGCTGCCGTACTGTTCACCTATTTTGGCGTAAATTACTTGCCGGGCCTTCACAGCTATGGATCGGCAGGATGATTGGCAAATGTTGATCGTATTCAGTCATTGTTGTGCACAAAGAGTATAAGGCTAAAAAGACATGAGAGAGAATTCAGAGCATGGCGCTGGAATAAAATTCCAGAACGTATTTCTTGTCGGATTGATTCTTGCCGGTATCGTTCTTGTTTTCATGCTCCAATCAAAAGATGCTTTGTTCAACCGTACATCAACGCAATTGCTAAAAAAGGGGACACCTGCACCAGACTTTACCTTACCGGATTTAAACGGAAATATGGTCAACCTCTCTGACTTCCGTGGCAAAGTCATTCTCCTGAACATATGGGCAACCTGGTGCCCGCCATGTGTACAGGAAATGCCGTCCATGGAAAAACTTCATCAAGAGCTAAAGGATGAAAACTTCGCCATTGTGGCTGTCAGTGTTGATTCGGCCGGGTCTAAGGTGGTTTCTCCTTTTATGAAAACACACAAACTGAGTTTTCTGACGCTTACGGATACAAAGGGAATCGTGAAAAATCTGTACCACACGACCGGTGTGCCAGAAAGCCTGATCATCGATAAAAACGGAATCATTGTAGAAAAAATTATTGGGCCCAGGGATTGGGCCACTCCTGATGCGATAAAATACTTTAGAGACTTGAGTAAAATTTAATAACAGGCGAACTCGTCAAGACACAGATATATGAGGGTCTAAAACAGAGTATCATTCCCTTTATGGTAAAAAGATGACTACACCCAGTAATGTATCAAACTCCAATTGGAACATCACCTTTCTTTGCTGGATAATAGCCAGCGCATCGACGCTGGGGAGCTTTTTCTTCAGTGAAATCATGGAATTGCCTCCATGTGCGTTGTGCTGGTATCAAAGAATCTTTATGTTTCCATTGGCTGTAATTTTTTTAGTTGGCCTACTCCCATTCGACAAATCCATAATTAAATACGCATTACCTCTATCATTAATCGGATGGGCGATCGCTTTTTATCACTTCCTATTATACACCGGATTCATTCCGGAAAGTATACAACCCTGCAGTCAAGGTGTTTCGTGTTCCGAAACATATTTAGATTTATTTGGTTTCATTACGATTCCACTGCTTTCACTGATCTCATTCTCAACCATTTCAGCGCTTCTTTTCGTTTTGAGGGGAAAGGTAAATAAATGAAGAAACAATATATTGTTCAATTATCAGGTATTCTTTTAGTTCTATTGTTCATCGCAGGAGTTTATGTTTACAAAAAGCATCAGGACAAAAGATATGGTTTTCTGGCCCAAGAGAATGCGTCTACATTTGTTCGGCCTTATTCCCAGACACTTGGCAGCGACGATGCCAAAATTTACCTTGTCGAATTTACAGATCCTGCATGTGAGACCTGCAGTGCCTTTCATCCATTTGTAAAAAAACTGATGGCCCAACATGAGGGTAAAATCAAACTCGTTATAAGGTATGCCCCCTTTCACGATGGCGCTGATTTTCCAGTCAAGATTTTAGAAGCATCGCGAAAACAAGGCAAATTCTGGGAGACAATGGATGTCCTTTACGGCACACAGCGGTATTGGACCAGCCATCACGTCGTCCAGCCCCAGAAGATGTGGCGCTTTCTTTCCATGGTAGGGCTCGATATTGAAAAGTTAAAAGTTGATATGAATGATCCTGAGATAGAAAAAATCATCCAACAAGATCTCGCAGATGCCAAAACGCTCAATGTTAGAAAGACACCAGGATTTTTTGTAAATGGAAAACCACTTTCGGATTTTGGTTACAATCAATTGCGTGATTTAATTGAGTCGGCAATTAAGGAAAATTATTAGTATGGAGCAGGAATTATCATTTCTTATTGTTTTTTCTGCTGGGCTATTATCCTTTTTGTCTCCATGCGTGCTGCCCCTCATACCGGGATACATCGCATTTGTTACCGGCATCTCTGTCGCGGATCTGACAGATCAAGGAGGGTCACGTAGAAAAATGGCGTATGCCATGTTTGGTTCTTTTTTGTTTGTTCTTGGATTTTCTTCTGTCTTCATAGCATTAGGAGCAACTGCAACATGGTTAGGAGCCCTTTTAACTCAAAGATTACCGTTGCTGGTGAACATTGCCGGTGTTGTGATTGTATTATTCGGAATACATCAACTTGGATTGTTGAAATTCAATTTTCTTACAGCTACAAAACAAATTGATCTATCTACAGACAAGTTAGGCCATCTAAAGGCACCATTACTGGGAGCTGCTTTTGCCTTTGGCTGGACGCCTTGCATCGGGCCTATACTTGCCGCAATATTAACCTATGCGGCAACCATGGATACTGTGGGAAAAGGGGTCACACTTTTAATTGTGTATTCAGCTGGATTGGGTATACCCTTCTTGTTGACGACAATGGCTATGAATGTTTTTTTCACTTTTTTCTCAAGGTTAAAGAAATACATGGGGAGCATCCAAAAAATTAGCGGTGGCATATTGGTGTTATTGGGACTGCTTATGCTTTCAGGAAAATTGACTTTGATAACGTCTAAGCTGGGTTTTTTGAACCAATTGGTTTGGTAGTCTCCGGCTTGTAATAAGCAGAGATTTCGTTTTAGAGCACTACATAAATTGTTATTCTTACACCAAGATATCGTACACGCCTAAAGTGCAACTAAATTTGTGGTTACAGACAGATATATGGTAATCATTGCACCTAAAGATTACTGCTATTAAAATGTAACGCGTAAATTTAAAATTTATTTGTATTTTTGTCTATCATAGCCCTTCCATATTGATGATAAATAGATTCCTTTAAGAATCACTATAATCCCCAGTCAAAAGATCAAAGTTTTTCATCAAAA
>JASFFF010000318.1:0-4877 GCA_050124445.1 Desulfosarcina sp. | reverse complement strand
ATTCCCCGAAGGGGACATGAATTGGTGATGCGAAGGGGAATGTCACTAGCAGTCGCCCCAATGAATGGGAAGAAACATCACGTTCCAGGTACTTTAGGATGGTCGTTACATCTTCGATCCTTCCCGGATCTTCTCTCGGGAACATATACAAAAACAGGTTTGGCAACCACGGACAAACTAAGAAAATTAAAATTTTAGGGATTTAGCGTTTATGCCAAACCCCTAAATTAATTGGTGCCTAGGGCCGGAATCGAACCGGCACGGCCAATTTGACCGAGGGATTTTAAGTCCCTTGCGTCTACCATTTCCGCCACCCAGGCGATCGGTCTGTTCACACGAATGATACGCGGATTGATTGTATCTGGTCAGTGAGGCAGCTATTAACGGGATTCCGGTGGAATGTCAAGATAATCGCTTTTGCCTGGCGTTCTTATTCGTCAGGTGTATAAAATCTACCACGCCATGGCAGCGGCAGGCAGTGGCGATCATCACGGGGTGGCGACTGCTCTTAATTACCGCACCCAGTGCATTTATCAGATCTGACGGATAGATGCCGCCCACGCCAGGCAGCAGCTGCCGGCTGCGCAGCACAATCGGCCGGACATGACCCAGCTTTAAACGGGCAAGCAAGCGAAACAGATCGAGGGGTCTTGGTTTTCCAGTGTGGGTACATACCTTTTCAGGTTCGGGGCAATTGTCCGGGCAGATGAAATCGGCGTGGCTGACATAGACCTGGCCGGCATTGCCTTCGATGGCGTTGGGCAGTTGAGAGCGCCACGAGGCAGGTATTTTGATGGAATGTATATCGTATATTTCAGATAAATTACCCTTCAACCATTCAGCTGCCACATGAACCGGGATGGCCGGCACGATTACGTCCACGGGTGCCTTCGGTCCGAGCATGGTTGTCAACCATTGAATGCCGTCCATTTGGACCACACGAATGCCTGCATGCCCGGTGGCCGCCGGCTGTCTGTCCACCACCGTGAGGCTCGCATCAGGATATCGATCGACGATCCGTTCAATGGCAATCTCTCCGAATCGTCCGGCACCGATGATCCAGAAGCGCCTTGGCGGCCTTGGATCCTGGCTTTGTTGCTTGTCAATGGTCATGGTATCTGCTAAAAATTGCGTTGCACAGTCAGCAAAGGGCGGTTTTCCGCCGTGTAGCAAATGAAAACAGGCTGATCTCAGGTATTGACCTCATGATGACAACCGCCCCGCAGTTGATTCTGGCCTCCCAGTCGCCTCGGCGCCGCTACCTTCTCGAACAGGCAGGATTGACCTTTAATGTGATTCCCAGTTCATTCGATGAAGATTCGGTCCAGATAGCAGACCCTGCTGACTATGTCAAAATTCTGGCCGAGTCCAAAGCCGATGCCGTCGCCGGTGCCTATCCCGGCAGTTGGGTGATCGGTGCTGACACCGTGGTGACCATCCACAAAACCATTTTGGGCAAACCTGCCGATCCTGTCCAAGCACGACAGATGCTGATACAATTGAGCGGCCAGTCCCATGCCGTGTTTACCGGTTACGCCATTGTCTGTAAACGTCGGCAGATTTGCATCAGCCAGTCCATTAAAACCGATGTGCAATTCAAAGCGCTGACTGCGGATGAGATCGATTGGTATATCCAAACTGGCGAGCCGTTTGACAAAGCTGGTGCATACGCCATCCAAGGGTTGGGGACCTTCTTGGTCCGACGGATCAATGGCTCATATACCAATGTGGTCGGGCTGCCCGTGTGTGAGGTGGTCGAAACCCTGCTCAGACTTGGCGTTGTTTCCATGAACACGGATCCTAAGAAAGGACGCTTTTTGTGAAGGCGCGTTTGCATCAAATCAACCAGCGAATCGCCGATGCAGCCGCTGCCAGCGGTCGTGACGCCGCGAGCATACGCCTCGTGGCAGTAAGTAAAACCATTGCTGCCGATCGCGTGGCCCAAGCCATCGATGCCGGCGTCACCATTTTGGGTGAAAACTACATCCAGGAAGCCCGTGAAAAGTTCAATCTCCTTTCAGATCGCCCCGTTCAATGGCATTTCATCGGTCACCTGCAGTCCAACAAGGCCAAATATGCCGTGCGTATGTTCGATCTGATCCACTCGGTGGATTCGCTCAAACTGGCCAAGGCCCTGGACAAGGAAGCGGGCAAGCGGGCCAAGATTCAGGACGTACTCGTGCAGGTGAATATCAGCCGCGAAAAAACCAAGTCAGGCATCGAGGCCACTGCGGCCGCTGATCTGGTGGCACAGATCGGTCGTTTGGAGAACGTGCGTGTCAGGGGCCTGATGACCATGCCTCCCTTTTTCGATGAACCGGAACGGGCACGTCCGTTTTTTCGCCAACTGGCCCAGCTGCGAGCGCGACTGGTGGCAAAGCATATGCCGCATGTTCAGATGGATGAACTCTCCATGGGCATGACCGGTGATTTCGAGGTTGCCATCGCTGAGGGAGCCACCATGGTGCGCATCGGCACCGCCATTTTCGGAGCCCGCCGATGAAGTTGCTCGTCCACATCTGTTGCGGCCCTTGCAGTATCTATCCGGTCCACGTTTTGCGAGACGACCGATATGACATCATGGGTTTTTTCTATCGCAACAACATTCACCCGTATACCGAATGCCTGCGGCGGGAGGAAGCCCTGAAAACCTACGCCGAATCCATCGATTTAAAAATGATTTATCAAGCCGGTTACCAGATGGAAGCCTTCCTGCGTCATGTGGCTTTCAGAGAGGCCGATCGCTGCAGTTATTGCTACCACGACCGCCTGACCACCACTGCCAAATTCGCCAAGAAAGGCAAATTCGACGGATTTACCACCACGCTGCTCTACAGCCGTTTTCAAAAGCATGATCAGATCCGATCCATCGGTGAAGCGGTGGGCAAGTCGGCGGGGGTGCCATTTCACTATCGGGATTTTCGCGACGGTTGGAAACTGGGTGTCGATGAATCCCGACGGTTGGGCATGTACCGCCAACCCTACTGTGGCTGTATCTACAGTGAAAAAGAGCGCTACTATCGCCCATCCAAAAAAGAGGCATCCCGTTCCACTGACAATCTGGATATCTCAATCCCTTGAAGCCAGCCCAGACGGACAAGTGACCTCATGTTCGCCAACTTCATCTATTTCATTGTCGCCCTGCTGATCTATTCCACCTATCAGCCGTCGGAGCAAACCAACTTTTCCGCCTTGGACACATGGGTCTTCTTCTTTTCCCTGATTCTGCTGTTTTTCGTTTTCTCCAAACGACAGTTCACCCGCATCGCATCCATGAGCGCCACTCACAGCCACCACCGGCTGGACCAACAATTTTCATCGGCCCTGACCCGTCAATCCATCGTGGCCATCGCCCTTTTCGCAATTGATATCTACGGTCTCAACATGTCGTCATTATTAGCCGGCATCTATCTGTTTGAAGCAATTCCTACCCTGGAAGCGCTGGTATTCATGGGCCTCTTTGTGGCCTATCTGTCCATGGTCTGGTTCAATGCCCATGCGGCCTACCGACGCATCTATCATGCAGCCATTGCGCGCAAGGCCTATGTGATCTCCAACATCCAATTCAGTGTACCGGTGTTGCTACCCTGGCTGCTGTTATCCGGTGTTGCAGATCTGATCAAAGCCCTGCCCTTCGAATTGCCCCGTCAGGTACTCACTTCGCCCGAGGGCGAGACTGCCTACTTTTTGCTTTTCCTATTTGCCGTTGCAGCGCTCGGCCCCCTGATGATTCAGAAATTCTGGCGATGTCGCCCTTTGGAAGCCGGGTATTTCCGCCAGCGCATCGATGAGATATGTCGCCGGGCCGGTGTTCGATACGCCGACATCCTGTACTGGCCGATTTTCGGCGGGCGCATGATCACCGCCGGCGTCATGGGGCTGGTGAGCCGCTTTCGCTACATTCTGGTCACCGAGGCCCTGCTGCGAATCTTGAGTCCCCAGGAAATTGACGCCGTGATCGCCCATGAGGTGGGTCATGTCAAAAAGCACCATATGCTGTTTTACCTATTTTTCTTTATCGGCTACATGGTCATCGCCTATGCCACCTTCGATCTGATCGTCTACCTGATCATTTTTTCCGAGCCCATTTACCGCTTCGTGTTCACCACCGGCATCAGCCGCACCACGGTCACCACAGGGCTGCTCAGCATGGCGATCATTATCAACTTCCTGATCTATTTTCGCTACATCTTTGGGTATTTCATGCGCAACTTCGAACGCCAGGCCGATGCGTTTGTCTACCGGCTCCAGGCCGATGCCGGCCCCTTGATATCGACATTCGAAAAGATCGTGGCCGTTTCCGGTCACTCGGCGGAGAAACCCAATTGGCATCACTTCAGCATCCGCCAGCGGGTCAATTTCTTGAAGCGTTGCCAGGCAGACCGCGCCTGCATTCGGCGCCATGATCGCAAGGTGCGCACCAGTATTGCTGTATATGCGCTGGTCATGATCTTGGTCGGGGTTATCGGTTACCAGCTCAATTTTGGTAAAGCAGGCAAACAACTCAGTGACAAATTCTTCGAAACGGCAATTTTGAATGAGATCGCAAGGGATGGGGCGGGCAGTGCCGGCCTTTTCGGCATGCTTGGAGACCTGTATTTCGGTCGCGGCAGTTTCGAGCAGGCCGTGCCGGCCTACCTCAGGGCCTTGGAGCTGGAACCGGACAACGCCATCGTGCTGAATAATTATGCCTGGCTGTTGGCCACCTGCGACGATCTAACCTACCGCGATCCACAGCAAGCCCTACAATTGGCCCGGCGTGCCGCCGCTGTCGAGCAATCGCCGCACATCATGGATACCCTGGCCGAAAGCCTATTTATCAACGGGCATATCGATGATGCCATCGATATTGCCAAGACGGCCGTGACCCTGGCCAA
>JASFFF010000317.1:0-4927 GCA_050124445.1 Desulfosarcina sp. | reverse complement strand
GTCCTCAACCCGCTTTTTGAAATCGCCCAGTTGCTCACGCAAGGGGCCGATCAAGCCATCCATCTGGGCCTTGCTGCGGTCGGCAAAGGTCTTGCCCTTCTCCTCCAGGATCTGTTCGGCCAAGACCTTGAACTCATTGGTCAGCCGTTGGCGGGCATCGTTGAGCAGGGCAATCTTCTCTTCCGACTGGCGGCGCTCAGCGTCCAATTGGGTGGCCAGCTGAGACAATTGTTTTTCCAATGTCAGATTGACAGCGTGGTGTTTCTCCAACCCGTTGCGGCTTTTCTCCAGGGCTTCTTCCAGCACCGGTATCCGCGCCGCTGTCTGCTCCAGGGCTGCCTTTTGGGCTTCCAGTTGGGACGCGGCTTCGCGGCGCCGATCCAGTTGGTCCTCGACCTTCGCCAGCTCGCTTCGAACATCTTCCAGCTGCTGCCGGGCCGCGGCAGCCTTCTCTTCAAGGGCCGCCTTTTCCATTTCGGCGAAGCGCTTCAGTGAAGCCAGCTCGGCTTGCAGTCGCGAGCGGACGACCAGCAATACCACCACAGCGATCAGCAGCAGGCCGGCAAACCCGCCGATCAGGTAAATGATTTGAATCTGGGTCATTTAAAGCTCCAGGATAGATTGGGAGAGACATTGCCCCGGGTGTCGATGGATCAAGGGCCATTCGGTTATACGTTAGTTTGGGTCACAAATCCACCCCCGCCCTCAATGGTTGCTTGATTGACCGCTTCAGCCGGCACCAAGAGTGCTAACCGCAGGCTAACAAAAATCTAACCGCCGGCTAACATTTTTATTGACCCTGCCGCTCTCTCTGATTAGGCTGAATACAATCATTAATCGTTTCTGAATCGGTGGGATCCAAACACCCCTACTTTAACAAACAGCGGCGTTTATCAGACGGCTAATCGATAAACCGTTTAACCGGTGCGTGTTTTATGGCTTACAACCATTCGTGGCAATCGATATTCAGGCCGGGTCAATCAGATGACTACTTTTTGCATGGTCATCCGGTGCCGTTCGTGGCCCAGTCACATCGATTCAATCCGGTCAATGCCTGGTGGCTGTCGGAGCTCTCTCGATTGATGTATCGCAAGGACGCAACCGAAGGGGTCCAGCCCCCTGATCATCTGTCGCGCAATGACTATCTGGGGCGAGTGAACCTGGTCGAGCGGCACTTTTTCGATGGGCCGACCATCCAAGCCGCCCTGGTTGAAAATATCCGCGAGGAGACGGGGAACGTTGCCGTGCTCGTATTCCGGGGGACCAGCGGGCGCCTGTCCAACTGGCTGGTCAACCTGGACATGGTCATGCGACCGTGGTCCGCCGGCGGCAAGGTGCATCGAGGCTTCAAATCCAGCTTCCTGAAACTATGGGACACCATTGCAACTGCTCTGGAAGCGATCAACAAGCCTCTGTTTTACACCGGCCACAGCCTGGGCGGCGCCCTGGCCACCCTGGCGGCATCACTGCACCATCCACAGGCCGTCTACACCTTCGGTTCCCCGCGCATCGGCGATGCCGCCTTTGCCCAAAGCCTGTCCGACGTGCCCGTATTTAACATATCCAACCCCAGGGACATTGTTCCCGGACTGCCGCCATCCGCAAGCTGGTGGCGCTTTACCCACGCCGGAATCAGGGTTAATAACACTGACATCCCCCAGTCGCAGCGCCGCCTGGCCCAGGCACCCACCTTTCTCGCCGGTCATGCGCCGGTGAATTATACAGCGCAGCTGCCGATTGCCTTCGACAATTAGACGTCTAAAACGGATTTTTGGGTCCACTCTAGGCACTGGGGCCGAGCTTCGCGGCCTCCACCTGCGCCGGTAAATCCACGGGTTGAAACGGTAGCAGGTGACCCAATGCCTTCCCCACCGTTGACCGGGCACGTCGAAACCTGTTAAATCTCCGCCACGATTATCAATTGGTCTACGGGAGAAATATGCTACCTGAACAATTGGATCAGCTCGAAGACTATCTCAAGCGCTCGGAATCGCGGTTTGCGGACATCCGGGAGGATTGTGAGAAAATCATCGTCTGGCACAACGATGAACGGCGGCGGCGTGACCTGGCCATCGTTTACATCCACGGTTTCTCGGCCAGCCGTATGGAGACCTGGCCGTTGTGCGATCGTCTGGCAGCAGCCAACGGCGCCAACCTGTTCTACACCCGCCTTTGCGGCCATGGGCGTGATGGATACGCCATGGCCGAAGCCACCCTGCAAGATTGGCTCAATGACGGGCTGGAGGCCATCGCCGTCGGCCGGCGCCTGGGCAGAAAGATCATCCTGATGGGGACCTCCACCGGGGGCACCCTGGCCACCTGGCTGGCGGCCCAGCCCTCGCTGGCACCCCTGATCGGCTGCCTGATTTTAATCTCGCCCAATTTCTTCCCCAAGAATCCCATGGCAGCCGCCGTTCTCTGGCCGCCGGCGCTAAAGGCCTTCGAAAACTTTTTTGGCGGCTGGCGCTGTTTTATCGTCCAAAACAAGGACCAAGCACGCTATTGGACCGTGCGCTATCCCATAACGGCCATTGCCACCATGATGCGTTTGGTCCATCTCTCCTGGCAGGTCAAGCTCAGGCACGCTGCCATGCCGGTGCTGATGATGATCAACCCCTGGGACCGGGTCATCAATGTCAGCTTGGCCATCGCTCGCTACCTGCGCTTTCCATCTGTGCAAAACCAGTTGGTGCTGTTCAGGGAGAACAGAGATCTGGGCCGACACGTGCTGGCCGGTGACATCTTGTCGCCCCAAAGCACCGACCACGCCCTTGCCGTTATACGCGCGTTTCTGCAAGGCTTATCGCCGGGCGACGATTAGCATGAAAAAACATCGGATAATTGAGGTGGGGTTGCGCTGGGCAAAATAATGTACACGTTGGCCATGGGTGCGCGGCTGGCTTATCGTCGCATGGATGGCGCTTACACCCTGATCCGCATTGCGTGGATTCAGGATACAGAAATTGTTCCGAACCTGGAGGACCTGGATGAACGACAACGACACCCATCTCAAATCAGTCGGTTATATTCTTTGGATATTCGGTTTTACCGGCGCGCATCGGTTCTACTTTGGCAAGCCCATTTCGGGAACGATCTATTTCTTCACCCTTGGTCTGCTGGGCATCGGCTGGCTCATCGATCTGTTTCTCATTCCCTCGCTGGACCGCCAGGCATCCATCCGCTTTCGCAGCGGTCCCGTCGACTACACGGTGGCCTGGGTGCTGCTCACTTTTATAGGTCTGTTGGGCATTCACCGCATGTACATGGGTAAATGGCTATCCGGTATCGTTTACCTGCTGACCGGCGGCATCGTCGGGCTGGGATATCTGTACGATTTCTGGACGCTGAACGATCAGATCACGGTAATCAACGGATCGTAGGATCGGTCGCTGGCGGGAAATGGCAACGCCTCATCCGCTCACCGCGAGCCCTGTTGCAAATAGGCCACACCGCCCAAGGCATGCATCTGCTGGCGAATTTGCCAGGTACGGCGGGCTACATAGTCCGAAGGCCGATGGGCAGACATGCGCCGTGGGCTGGGCAGCACAGCCGCCAGAGCAGCCGATTCACGTGGGCTCAGCCGGGCGGCCGGTTTATGAAAAAACCGCTGGCCGGCCGCCTCTACCCCGAACACGCCCCGGCCCATTTCGGCAATGTTGAGATAGACTTCCAGGATCCGCATCTTGGTCCACAGGCCCTCCAAAAGCAAGGCGAAGTAAACTTCAAGCCCTTTCCTCACAAAACTGCGCCCCGGCCACAGAAACAGGTTCTTGGCCACCTGCTGACTGATGGTGCTGGCGCCCCGGGGACGCCGACGGGTACGGTTCTCCTTGATGGCGTCGGCGATGGCTTTGAGATCGATTCCCCAGTGATCGAAAAAATGTTGATCTTCCGAAGCGATCACGGCCAGGGCCGCATATGGGGAAATCCGGTCCATGGCCACCCAGCGGTAATCGACGGCAGTCCCGGACAGGCGCTGCTGAAGCATGAATGCGCTCGTGGGCGGGGCGATCCAGCGCAGCAGCAGAACGCCTGTGATGGAGATCCCCACCCCAGCGCCCAGGGCGATTGCCGATACCCGCAGCAGGCGCCGCCAGAAAGACGATGACTTGGATTTGAAATGTGTCATGGTGGTTTCTGTTGGCTGTCATACCCCAATTGAGCGTAAACAAAATGGAAAAAGCCTGTAAAAGAACAATTGGCGATCATTTGGTAAAAATCCAATTGTTATTTATATCGCGGCTATATGTGGGTTCAGAATCTTATCATTGCGCCCATGTTGTTTACCCTACGGGAAAGCTGGAGAACTCCAGATCCGGCGTTGTCAGGGGTTCGCAGTAGACGATTACGGCTTCACCCCCGCCGCCTTGGCTCTGAAGCGCTCCAGCTTTCGCTCAATTAGGGTCATAGCGCAATGTGGGGCAGCGGATCAAGCGAACCGACAGGAGATGAAGTGATTTGATCGGGAGGCTTTAGGCCAACAGGCTGGTATCCTGAAAATCGGTGGTCACCGACTCGATCAGCGTGTCGACTGCTTCCTGCGACAGGCCCAAATATTGGGCCACCCCATCCATCATGGCCTGACCGTCAGCGCTGACCGGTTGGAGTTGGGCACCGTATAGATGGCTCAGGTGGTCGGCATAGGCGGTAATGGCAGCCAGCAGCTTGTCTTGACCGGCATCGTCGACACAATGGTGATATTGGACACACAGTCTCGCGGAGGGCGGCATCTTCCATTTTTGCATCAGCTGAACGCCAATTACCCCATGATCGCTGCCCACAACCTGTATTTCCGCTTCGCGTTCCGAGACGGAATTGCGGCGCTTGATCTTCTGAATCTGTTGATAGGCGTCGTCGCCTGCCAGAAGGATGACCAGCTTGCCGATATCGTGAAGGACCCCGCCCACAAAGGCCTGTTCAGGATCGT
>JASFFF010000316.1:0-4931 GCA_050124445.1 Desulfosarcina sp. | reverse complement strand
CGTAGCTATCTCACGAAAAGGGGGTCGATGTGTGGTGACCGATCGCTGATTAGACAAGCATATCAACCTATTTTTTATGGTTGATCAATCTTTGTAGGCGAAGGATCCGGTCTTTTTAATGCGATACCCCCTGCTTTCAAATCCGCTCTTTTCTTTGGCCAACCGCTGGGCGGCGATGGCCTGGGTGCGGAAGCCCACACGGGCTTCGGTGATATAATCCGAGCGGTTCAGCCCGACGTTCGTCAGGTGTTGCTGAAATTGGTTCTCGATCTTTCGGATCAGCTCAACATCGGCGACAAATTCCTCATCGCTGTAGACGGCACCGGAGACGTCAGCAGTAAACACAGGGGTTAAAAAAACAACCTTCTGGCGCAAGGAATAGCTCACCACATAGCAGTAGCCCTTTTCCTTGGCCCACGCGGGTGGTCCACCCACCACAATCGTCATTAAAAGAACAATCAGTGCTTTCAGGCAGGTGGTTTTCATCTACAGCCCCCTTTTAACACCAATGCGTTTTAATTTTCGTTCAGCAATGATAAGCTGCATGATCGGTTAACAGCCCAATGGTACAATAGTGGCTATTCGTTCAGCGGTGCTTCCGGTGTTGATCCGTGTCGCTGCATATTGCACGGATGGCAACGCTGCAATACGGTCACTTTTTTTATCACGCCATCGAGGCCAACGCAACCGTGCAGACCGGCGACCGGCCCGAAGATCGAATAAGAAGTGCTCTGAGGTTTGGCTAACCAATTCGATTGACACGGGATTGTATTAGTTGACAAATAACAGCGTTTTAATTGACCATATGGGTTGAAACCGAATCCATTCGTATCCCATTTGGTTGAAAGAACCGAATCAGGAGACATCACATTTATGGCCGCCGGATGGCAGGCCCGGGTGGAAACGCTCCCGCTGTTTGAGCAGGAAGGCACGGTGGCGGTTTGACCCAAAGGGCGCAGATGAATGAACCTTATGGCAATGTTTGCTCCATGAAGCCCATGAAACAAATGACCCCTACCATTTTCCTGGTCTGGTTGATCCTTCTAATCGGTCAGCCCGCATTTGCGGAATTAACCATCATCACGGAAGATCTTCCCCCCTTCAACTATATGAAGGACGGCCAGCTGACCGGAGCCACCGCCGGTGTGGTTTGCGAAATTGTCAGACGACTGGGAATCGCCAGCGAGATTGAAGTGATGCCGTGGGCACGGGCCTACCAGCGGTTGAAAGAGGAACCCAATGTCGTTCTATTTACCACCGTGCGCACCGAGGAAAGGGAGCCCCTCTTTCATTGGGTCGGACCGCTATTTGTCAGCCGGTTGGAATTCTATGCCCGAAAAACGGACCCGCGGCGCTTGGATTCCCTCCAGGCCGTCCGACAAGTGGACGCCATTGCCACCTACAGGGATGATTCTGGAGAGCAAATTTTAAAATCGTTGGGATTCGACAACCTTGACAGCTCCAATAGCCCCCAAAGCAACGCACGCAAGCTGGCTTCCGGGCGGGTAGACCTTTGGTTTTTTCATGATATCGGTGCACCGCGTGTGGCCCACGAGGCCGGCGTCGATCCGGATTCGATCGAAGCTGTTTATACTTACCAGCAGTATGTCTCTTACATCGCCATATCAAAAAAAACCGCATCGGATATCGTACGGCAGTGGCAGGCAACTTTAGACGAGATGAAGACAGACGGTAGCTTTTGGTGGTTGACGCGCAAGTGGCTGCCGCCTGACGCGATCCTGGTAAATGAACTTCAGACGCGCAACGAGGCGCCGCTTCTGCTTAGCCTGTACACGGAGGACTCACCACCGTCGACCTATATGGACAAGGGTCGCATTACCGGACTTTCGGCCGAGATCGTTCAAGAGATTTTACGGCGGATCGGCCAACCGGATACGATATCACTGATGCCGTGGGCAAGGGCATATCAAATGGCATTGTCAGGTGCCAACACAGCCGTTTTTTCAACCAGCAGGCTTCCCCAGCGTGAGCAGCTGTTCTCCTGGGTCGGGCCGCTATATCGGCAACGGTGGGGTTTTTACCGCTGGAAAGGATCCGGCGTCGACGTCGACAGCATCGATGCTGCCCGGCGGGTGTCCGCAATCGGTACCTATCGACAGGATGCCAAAATGCAATACCTGCAGGCAATGGGGTTTGAAAATTTGGTGTCCACCAATATAAATACGACCAACGTGAAGCACCTTCAACGGGGCAACATCGATTTATGGGTCAGTTCAGATTTTAACATGCCCCATCTGGTCAGACAGGCCGGCCAGTCTCCCAAAAATGTGGAACTGGTCTATGCATTTCATACCATTGGCAATTATATCGCGTTTTCAAAGCAAACCTCGCCCCATGTCGTCCGATTGTGGCAGGCAGTCTTGGATGAAATGAAGTCGGACGGCAGCTATCAGCAAATCTGTGGTAAATACGGGTATCGCCCACACCAATAGGCATAGCAAAGGACGCGTATTTCGTGGCACCGGATAATAACAACCAACGACCACCCAGGCCTGCTGCTTTTGGATTCAAAGGCTTTAAATGGAACCGTCAGCGATCCATCTCCACGGAGCTGGCCGTCAGCCTGGTGCTGCTGGTGTTAATGGTGGAGGGGATGCTGCTTTTTCTCATCTACAATCAGCAGGCCAAAGACCTGTTTGCTCAATTGAATGAAAAAGCGGATGAGTATGCCGTCAATCTTTCAGAAACCCTGGCGGTGCCGATCTGGGACCTGGACGATGAGCAGATACGACGCATTGGTGATGGGTTCGCCCGCAACGATCAGGTTGCAACCATATTGATTCGTGATGTCGAGGGCGCGGTCTACTATCAGTTCGATCGCCAGGTTTCCGGAAACCCAATCGTCCGGGAGGTGCCCGTTGTTCACATTGGAAAAACAATCGGTCATGCCACCATCGCCCTCTCCCCTAATACCTATCACGACGATTTGAAGTGGTTGCGCAACACGGCGCTTATGGTGATGGGCGTCTCCTTGGTGGTAATCGTCATTGCCACCGGCATCCTTTTGCGGGTGCTCATGCGCAAACCGCTGGCCATTTTGCAGCAGGGCATGGATCGTGTGGCTCGAGGTGACAGTGGTTATCGGTTCGAAGAGGTTCAACACAAGGAATTGGCCGATATCGCCAGGCGGTTTAACAAGATGGCCAACAAGATACGCCAGCGCGAGCAGTCGTTGCAAAAAGAAGTGGCTGAGCGCAAGCGGGCTGAAGATAAAATCAGGGAAAGCGATGCCCGAACCCGGGCGATATTGGATGCCATTCCAGATATCTTGTTCCAATTTGATCGAGACGGCCGATTTGTCGACATGCGTGGCGATCCCGAAAACCTAGCCGTTTCTCCCGATCAATGTATCGGGCGTAAAATCGAACATGTCATGCCGGGTGGCATCGCCAGGCTGTTTCGCAAGCAACTCGACCAGACATTCGATACCAGACACTTGATTGTGTTCGAATATGAGCTGCCGCTCGATGATGACGCCCGATATTACGAGTCCCGGCTGGTGGCCGTTTCAGATGACTTGGCATTGGGCATCGTAAGGAACATCAGTGAACGGGTGAATGCCGCGGCGGCCAAACGGCGACTATTGGAGCAACTTCAGCGGGCGCAGAAAATGGAAGCCATCGGCATGCTGGCCGGTGGTGTGGCGCATGATCTCAACAACATCCTTTCAGGCCTGGTCAGTTATCCAGAGTTAATTCTCATGGACCTTCCCGAAGACAGCCCTCTGGAAAAGCCCATCCGCACCATTCAGCAAGCGGGAGAAAGAGCCGCCAATATCGTCCAGGATCTGTTGACCCTGGCGCGGCGGGGGGTGTCTGTTTCCGAGGTAGTCAATTTAAACCAGGTGATCCACGACTATCTAAAGAGTCCAGAATATGAAAATCTACGGGCTCACCATCCCGATATTAATTTGATAACGGAGCTGGATGACGATCTGATGGACATTTCCGGTTCTCCAATCCATCTGGTCAAAACCGTGATGAATTTGATTTCCAATGCTGCCGAAGCCATGATGAGCAGTGGCATCATCCGCATCGAAACCAAAAACCGATACATCGACACCCCCATCCGAGGCTACGACGATATCGAGGAAGGGGATTACGTGGTAATGACGGTGACGGACAACGGCATAGGTATTTCTAATGAGGATATCGACCGGATTTTCGAGCCCTTTTACACCAAAAAAGTAATGGGTCGCAGCGGCACCGGTCTGGGGATGGCCGTGGTTTGGGGAACCGTGAAGGATCATCGAGGGTATATCGACATCCGAAGCAGTCCCAATCAAGGTACCACCATTACCATCCACCTGCCGGCCACAAAAGAGCGCCGGATGCTGGCGGGCAAACCGGAAACCATTGAGGCGCTGAGTGGTTCCGGTGAGCGGATCCTGGTCGTGGATGATGTGGCCGAACAGCGGGAAATCGCCACCAGCATGCTTGCCCGGCTCGGTTATACGGTCAAAAATGTCGCTAGTGGCGAAGCAGCCGTTGAATATATCCGTGAGCATCGGGTCGATGTGCTGGTGTTGGACATGATCATGGACCCCGGCATCGACGGTTTGGAAACCTACCGACGTATCATCCAGATTCGACCTGACCAGCCAGCAGTGATCACCAGCGGCTTTTCCGAATCCGAACGGGTCCATGAGGCCCGCAAGCTGGGCGCAGGAATTTATGTGAAAAAACCCTACCGCCTCGACACCATCGCCCGGGCGGTGCGAGCGGTTTTGAAAAAGTAGGCTGCCGCGCCGCAGGTGCCCCTTCGAAATCGATATCGCATCTGTAGGCGCTTACCGATAATCGCCCCCTTACGCAGTACATCCTTCGCGATGAAAGTGACCATGTCGATGGTTGCAGGGAGAATCAGGCGGACACGGTCAGGGGCAGGAATCGCCCCGATGGTATGCCGCC
>JASFFF010000315.1:0-4934 GCA_050124445.1 Desulfosarcina sp. | reverse complement strand
TGCAGCAGTACGCCAGAATCTGGGGCTCAAAGGAATCATTCATGGTCTCTCTCCGCTGAAGTTAAATTATTAAAATGATTGCGCCCAGCGCTCCCAGGCAGACGGAGGCGCCGGGGCCCATATTCCCTGGCTGTCAGGCGGCTTCGCCCTTCTTCTTGTTGAAGAGGGCTGCTGTCTTGGCAACGATCTGTTCATCGGTAAAATGCTTGAGCTGAATGGCCTTGCCCGGACATTCGGCCACACAGCAGCCGCAACCATGGCACTCGGCCGGTTCGATCACCGCATGACCCTCCTCGCCGATGTAAGGAATGTTGTAGGGGCATGTCCGCACGCAGGTTACGCATACGGCACATTTGTCCGGATCCACCTCGGCCACCACACCGCCCACCATGATGGCGTCCCGGGAAAGGATGGTCATGACCCGTGACACCGATGCCCGGGCCTGGGCGATGCTTTCGTCCAGGGGTTTGGGATAGTGGGCCAGGCCGGCCATGAAGATACCCTCGGAACCGAAGTCCACAGGGCGCAGCTTGGCATGGGCCTCCACCAGAAAGCCGTCGGCAGTGATCGGCAGCTTGAACAGCTCGAACAGGTCCTTGTTCTCATTGGGTAGCACGGCCGTGGCCAACACCAGCAAGTCCGGATTCAGCTCCACCGGCATCTGCAGCACATGATCCCTCAGCGTTACGCGCAACTGGCCGTCGGCCGCTTTCACGTCGGGCATGTTGTCTTCTAGGTTGTAACGCATGAAGATAATGCCCTTTTCTCTGGCTTTTTTGTACAGTTCTTCGCGGAATCCGTAAGTGCGGACATCCCGGTAGAGCACGTAGATGTCCATCTCCGGGTTGCGTTCTTTAAGGCTCAAGGCGCTCTTGACGGTATGGGTACAGCACAGCCGGCTGCAGTAGGGACGCTCCGGGGTGCGCGAACCCACACACTGGATAAAGGCCACGCTCTCGGCCTTGGCCAGCCGGGGATCGTCGGCCGCCATGGCCGCATCCAGGTCGAAGTGGGTCAGCACATTGGCATTTTGGCCGTACAGGTACTCGCTGGGCGTGTACTCTTTGCCGCCGGTGGCGATGATGCTGGCACCATGCTCCACCACCGTTTCCGTAAGCGATTCACCGGAAGTCCTCAAGGTGGAGGTAAAATTTCCCATAATGCCGGTGGTTTCTACTGCTTCTGTCTTCATGAATATCTGGATTTTTTCATGGCTTTGCACCTTGTCGATCAGCCCTTCCAGGTAGGGCTTCACGGCCTCTCCCTGCCAGGTGGACAGCAGTTTGTGGGCCACGCCGCCCAACTGATCACCCCGCTCTACCAGATAGACCTGCAGTCCCTGGTCGGCAACTCCCAGGGCTGCTTCCATGCCGGCCACACCTCCGCCGACCACCAGCACCTTCTGGATCACCTCCAGGCGAACCTGATGCAGGGGTTCGACATAGGCGGCCTTGGCCACGGCCATGCGCACCAGATCCTTGGCCTTGGCGGTGGCCTGATCCGGGTTGTTCATGTGGACCCAGGTGTTCTGGTCACGGATGTTGGCCATCTCGAACAGATATTTGTTCAAACCGGCATCCCGAATGGTCTCCTGGAACAATGGCTCATGGGTCCGCGGGCTGCAGGAGGCAACCACCACGCGGTTGATGCCATTTTCTATTATCACCTCTTTCATCTTGTCCTGGGTATCCTGGCTGCAGGTGAACAGGTTGTCCTCCACATGGACCACATGGGGCAAGGTGGCGGCATATTCTCTCACCGCGGGCACGTCGGCCACGCCGCCGATGTTGATGCCGCAGTTGCAGACGAAAACACCAACCCGCGGTTCCTGGTCGGAGACATCGATCTCCGGCGGCAGCTCCTTGGTTTTAATGAGCGTGCCGCGGGCCTCGGCCAGCGGACGCGTGGCCGTCGAAGCGGCGGCGGACGCCTCCATGACTGACTGGGGGATGTCCTTGGGCTCCTGGAAGGCACCGCAGACGAAAACGCCCGGTCGCGTAGAACTGACCGGTTCCAGGGTGCGGGTGGCGGCATGCAGGTGCTCGTTGAGGTCGATGCCCATTTTCTGAGCCAGATCCACCGATTCCTGGTTGGGGGCCAGACCTATGGCCAGGACCACCATGTCGAAGGTCTCCTCGAGCAGTTCGCCCTCTTCGGTGATATAACGCAGGCTCAAGTTGTCGTTTTCCACCGGATCGATGGTGTGCACCTTGGAGCGGAGGTAGCGTACGCCTTTTTCATCCTTGGCGCGCATGTAGTATTTTTCAAACTCCTTCCCGTGCGTCCGCATGTCCATGAAGAAGACCGCTGTATCCAGCTCTTTTTCGCTATGCTCCTTGGCGATGATCGTCTGCTTGTTGGTATACATACAACACACCGACGAGCAGTAGCTGTGGTCCGAGCAGTTGATGTCCCGTGACCCCACACACTGCAACCAGGCGATTTTGTCCGGCTCCTTTTGGTCAGACGGTCTAACCAGATGGCCCTCATAGGGACCCGAGGCGGACAGGATTCGTTCCATCTCCAGGCTGGTAACCACGTTGGGATGGGTGGCATAGGGATAGCTTTTGTGTTCCGTGGGGTCAAAGGGCGTAAAGCCGGGCGCCAAAATGATGGCACCCACATTTATCTCCTTGGTCTCCGCCACCATGTCATGGTCGACGGCATCGGCCAGGCAGGCGTCTACACACTGGTAGCACTCGGAACACAGACCGCACTCGAGGCAGCGGTCGGCCTCTTGCTTGGCCTCGGCTTCATTGTAACCGAAGGAGACCTCCAGGAAATTGCATTCGCGGGCTTCGGGATCCAGGCAGCGCACAGGGGTGCGCGGTTTGTGGCCCTCTTGGCTGATATCGGGGGTCACGAAATCCCACTCTTTTTGACGCCCTTCGGCGAGATCCAGACCGTTGATGAAACGGTGAATGCTCTCGGCGGCTTCCTTGCCACAGGCCACCGCGTCGACAACCGATTTGGGACCATAAACCGCATCCCCGCCGGCAAAGACCCAGTCGATGGGGGTCTGCAGGGTCACCGGATCGGCGGCCAGGCCGCCGGGGCCGGAGATGGCGATGTTTTGTTCCTTGATTCCGGTAAGGTCGGTGCTCTGGCCAATGGCGATAATGATGGTGTCCCCGAAAAAGGGCTGGCATTCGGCCTCATCGTAGGAAGGATTAAATCGGCCCTCTTCGTCGAACACCGCCGTACAGGTCTTGAATTCGATGCCCGACACGCGCTTGTTTTTGTCTATATAAAAGGATTTGGGGCCGAAGCTGTTGACGATGGTGATGTCGCTTTCCAGGGCCTCCTCAATCTCGTGCTGCCAGGCGGGCATCTCTTCCCGTTTTTCCAAGCAGATCAAGGTGACATTCTTGGCGCCCTTGCGCTTGGCGGTCAGGGCCACATCGATAGCCACGTTGCCGCCGCCCACGACGATGACGTCTTCACCAAGCTCGACATCCTTGCCCATGGCAGCGTCGCGCAAAAAGTCAACGCCCTGCAGGACACCGTCGGAATCTTCGTTTTCCACGCCCAGGCTGCGGCCGCCGTGCAGGCCGATGGCCAAAAAGCAGGCACGGTAACCGTCCGCTTTGAGGCTGTCCAGGGTGATGTCCGTGCCGAAGGTCACGCCACACTGGATCTCGGCGCCCATTTGCCGAACCATGTCGATCTCGCTGGCCAAAATGTCGCGAGGCAGGCGATATTCGGGAATGCCGTAGCGCATCATGCCGCCCGGTTCGGGCTGTTTTTCAAAAATGGTCACCGAATAGCCCTGCAAAAGCAACGCGTACGCGGCGGTGACCCCTGCCGGGCCGGAGCCAATGACGGCCACTTTTTCCGCTCGTTTCTCCGCTGTAATCTCCGGGATGTAGACCTCCCCGCTCTCTTTTTCATAATCGGCCAGGAAACGGTGCAGCTCACGAATGGCCAGGGGCTGGTCGACGCCATTGCGGGTGCATTCGCCCTCGCATGGATGGTGGCAAACCCGCCCGCAGACCCCGGGGAAGGGGTGGTCCTGCTTGAACAATTTCAGGGCCTCTTTGTAACGGCCGTCGTTGATCAGGGCGATATACCCCTGGATGCTCACGTGCGCCGGGCAGGTGGCCTTGCAGGGGGCGGTACCGCGCTTTTCGATGGCATAGGCGCTGGGCATGCCCTGGGGATAAAGCTTGAAAGCGGCCTTGCGGTCCCGCAGGCCCTCATCAAAAAGATTGGCTGTATCGATGGGGCAGGCCTTGGCGCATTCGCCGCACGCCGTGCACTTTTCCATATCAATGTAACGGGCGTTTTGGCGCAGCTTAACCGTGAAGTTTCCCACCTCACCACTGACCTCCTCGATATCGGCCAAGGTCATCAGGTCGATGTTCAGATGTCGGCCGCATTCAACCAGCTTAGGGGAAATCACGCACATGGAGCAGTCGTTGGTGGGAAAGGTCTTGTCCAGCTGGGCCATGACGCCGCCGATGGCCGATTTGGTTTCGGTCATGTGAACGTAATAGCCCGAATCCGCCAGATCCAGGGCCGCCTGTATGCCGGCAATCCCGCCGCCGACAACCAGTACGCTACCGACTACATCCTTGCCTTGGGTGTTTTCTTTCTCTGCCATTCCGCATTCCTCGTGAAAGTGTTGATAATCAAACAGTTATCGTTGCCCCGGCCGACCGTCAACCAGCAACCGTGTCCCGGACAACGCAGAACTTATATGTTTAACCATCGCTTGAAGAGACAGCCTGATTTAACGGCTGCGTCCGGGCGACAATGATGGGCATGCGGCCGTCGAATGGGTTGTCAATTCATCGGGCACGTGTGTCTCATCGGGCACGTGTGTCTACCACGAAAGACAAGCGATATCAATTATAAATGGGGTGTGTCAACTATGTATCTGGTTGAAAAAGATGAAGCGCAACGCAGATAGCGGACTTTTTACGAATCCGTCA
>JASFFF010000314.1:0-4962 GCA_050124445.1 Desulfosarcina sp. | reverse complement strand
CGTTTAAAACCGCTTCCAGCTTGGGGATGACTTCACCACTGCGGATAATCTCGATGCGGGTGCCGATACCAATATTCAAGTTGCGGATGTTGCCGGCGTGGTGGGCGGTCACCCGACGTATGGTGGCTCCCGAGAGCGATACCGGCGCCACCTCCATGACCGGGGTGACATTACCGGTGCGACCGACCTGCCATTGAATGGCGGTTACCGTCGTGCGGGCGGTATCACCTTTGGATTTGATGGCGATCTGCCAGCGGTAGTGGTGGGCGGTGGCGCCCATTTGCGCCTTCAAGCGCGAATCCGTGACCTCGGCGACCACACCGTCGGTGGGATAGTCCACGTCTGCCAGCAGCGCTTGGACCAGAGCAGGGGTGTTTTCCAGGAGCTGCTCGCCATCGACGGTGATTGACTTGATCTGGTTGTACGGGACGAAGTGGACCTTGCCCGCATCCAAGGCGGCTTTGGCGTTTTCATTGAGTGTATCCGAAGCGATAATCCCCACCACCATGTTACGCGGGTGCTCGAAAAAATCGGCCATGCGTGCCTCGAAGTACGATTTGGCGACAACAATCTCTCCGACACCTTGACCGCGGCCGCCAATGGGTATTACGCCCTTGCTGAATGCGTTGGAGATTTCGTAGCCCACCGTTCCGTTTCCCCGAGTGGCAAAGCGGCTGCCGTCATCCCGGCCAGCCAGCCCGTCCAGCTTGGGTGTCAGCTTGAAAGATAGCGAGTCCAGGTTCAGCGCCCGGGCCTCTATTTTCACGCGTGCCACGAAACGCGCCAGCTGTTCTTGTGTATAGGCTTTCTCGATGGACAGCATGGGTACCGGGTGGCGCACTTCCAGCCGGCCGGTGAATTGCTCCGGCTCCACGCTTTGCAAAAAAGGGTGCTCCGGGGACAGCTTGCGTAATTGTTCCACCAGCGCATCGTATTCAGCGTCGCTCACCAAGGGTTCGCCCTGGCGGTAGGCCTGATTGTAAGTCTTCAGACGATCAACCAGTGCGTCTATGCTTGTTTCGCTCATGGCAACGATTCCGGATACACCCGCATCATGACGAAGCCGTTAATACCCTGCCCAGTGTCAGGGCTGCGCGGCAGGCCTTTTCCCGTGCCACCCTAAAAGCCGGCGTCTTAAAACCGGGTCGCCAGGTATAATCGGACAACTCATCCGAAACCACCAGCAAGCCGGCTGCCTCCATTTCTCGAAATCCGCATACGGTGAAAATTGCCGACAGTTCCATCTCAACGGCCAGCGCCCCCTTGGTTTGGTAGTATTTTACCTTTTCCACGGTTTCCCGGAAAATGGCATCGGTGGTCCACACGCAGCCGTCGTGAAAAGACGCGCCATGGTGTTCCAAGGCCAGGCGAACCTGATGAACCAGCGGGCGGGCCGGCAAGGCCACCCGGCATGAGGGGTCGCAGTAGTGACCGGAAGTGCCCTCGTCAACCATGGCGCTATCCGGTACGATGATGTCCCCGGATTGGATCCGGGCGGACACGGCGCCACACCAGCCGACGAAGAGGATTTGTTCAACCCCCCAGACATTGAGCGTTTCCACGATCATGGCCGCATATGGCGCGCCTACTATAGGACCGACCAGGGTGTAGCGACGCGCTTCATCTGCATGGATCTGCAGGTGACTCATATAAAGCTTGCGCTTTTCAACAACCGGTGTGTCCGTCAGTCGGGTCAGCAGGCGCAGATCGACGTCCGTGGCCGCTACAATGGCCAGTGAGCCGGTGCGCGGCGGTTGGCTGCCTTTTACGGGGTTAACGATAGCACGGCGGTCAGGCATCGTATCGGCTCTGCGAGCATGCTTTTGGGCCGCGTTATCGGTGGTTGCGGTATGACTGGTATACAGCTGCCTCCCTCTGGCCTTGCCAAAAGCATGCTCGAAAACCCAATATTTGCAGTACCTGTGAGGGAGTAATTGTCACCTAAGCTGAGCTTTCCCACTTTGGATTCCTTGGCATACAAAAGAATGCATGTTGGTTCGTGCCCATCCATAAATGGCCAATTTGCCTATTTCCGGGCGGCCACTCGATAACATTCCAAAAGCGGCCGTAAACGAACCAACCACGGCGGAGAACACCGGCCGTCCGGTGTTTTGCCGATGGTTAGGATCAGCTGGGGCGCTGCAGGTCGGTGAGTTCGTCCTTGATTTCATCCATGACGTCGTAAAGCCAAAGGATGTCTTCTGTGGTCAATCGGCCGGCTTTCACCGGGGCGCGGTCACTGCCGTCCTTTTTCTTGAGAATGCGTGGACCAATTTGCACTTTGGCTTCACCCTGGTCGTAGCGGTTAATGCTGACCACCAGTCCGGTCTCCGGGCACTGCCACTTTTTTAGCATTTTGTCTTTGCTCGGATCGAAAGGCATTTATTTCTCCTAATCCGGATAGACCGGAAATCACAAAACACAAAAACCAATTCTCAATTAAATTCCAAATTACGTCGATATTTGTGAAAAATCGGCAATTTGGTCGAAGATGGCCGATATGGATGCCAGCAGGGCCAGCCGGTTGCGACGAATGGCCGGATCGTCGTCCATGACCATGACATCGTCGAAAAAAGCATCCACCGGTTCTCGCAAACCGGCAATGGCGCCCAAGGCCCTGTCCAAATCACCCCGGCCCATGAGCGCTTCTACCTTGCTGGAAACCGTCTGGCCGGCAGCATGCAGGGTTTCCTCCGAGGCGTGGCCGAAAAGGGCCGGGTCGACGTCTTTGGCAACACGCTGTCCCGATTTCTTCAAGATGTTTTCCACACGTTTAAACGCTGCCGCCAGAGGCTCGAAGCCCGGTTTGCCCTTGAGTTTTTCAAGGGCACCCACCCGATGTTCCACATCGGGTATCCGGTCGGCCGATACACTGGTCACTGCGGCGATGACGTCCTTGGAAAGTCCTTCGTCGGCCAACAGACGATCGAGGCGGTTTTTCAAAAAGGTCAGCACGGCGGTGGTAATCTGGTCCAAGGGATCGCTGCTTTTGTCGGCGAACAGGGAAACACTCTTTCGGACCAATTCGGCTAGTGAAACGTTGATCTTTCGATTGCGCATGATCTGCAGGATGCCAATCCCCTGGCGCCGGAGGGCATAGGGATCGGCGGCGCCGGTGGGGATCAGGCCCACACAGAAGCAGCCACAGATGGAGTCGATCTTCTCGGCGACGGAGAGCAGGGCGCCAGTTTCGGTTTCGGGCAACAACCCGCCGCTGCGCGTGGGGCGGTAGTGCTCCTCGATGGCGGTGGCCACATCAGCGTCTTCACCGGCCACCTGGGCATAGATTCGGCCCATGATGCCTTGGAGTTTGGCAAACTCACCAACCACTTGGCTCACCAGGTCGGCCTTGCACAGATGGGCCGCACGGACCACCTTCTCTTTTTCGACCGGATTGACCGCATCGGCCAGCCATCCGGCGAGCGTCTTCACCCGCATCACCTTGTCGTACATACTGCCCAGCTTGGCCTGGAAGAGCACGCCTTTGAGTTTTTCCACCCATGCTTCCATGGGCACGTTGATATCGGCGTTGTAAAAATAGCGCGCATCGGAGAGCCGGGCACGCAAGACACGCTCATGACCGGTGGCAACCAGATCCATGTCATGGGTTCGCGTGTTGTTGACGGCAATGAAGCCGGGCATCAGCGCGCCTGAAGAATCGGTAACGGCAAAATATTTCTGGTGCTCACGCATGGCGGTGATGAGAATTTCTTTGGGAACATCAAGGAAGATGTCGTCGAATTTGCCTGCAGTGGCGATGGGTGTCTCCACCAGGTTGGTTACAATGTCCAGCAGTTCCGCATCGGCCAACACCTGTCCGCCCATGGATGCGGCAGCATTGGCCACCGATGCTGCGGTCATCTGCCGACGCTTGTCAATGTCAACCACCACATTGACCGAGGCCATGGTTTGCTCGTAAAGATCTGGAGAGGGGATGGTCACTTTGCCTGGATTCATGAATAGATGCCCCAGGGCCTTGCGACCGCTTTTGATCCGGTTCCCAAGGCTGAAGGACACCACTTTCGAACCGTAAAGAGCAACGATGCTCTGGATGGGTCGGGCAAATTGAATGCTAAGGTCTGCCCAGCGCATGCTTTTGGGAAAGGGGGTCGCCAGGATTACCTCGGGCAGGATGGTTTTGAGCAGCGTGGTGGTGGCCTTGCCGCGTTCGGTTTTTCGGGCGCTTAAATAGCGGCCTTTGTCAGTCTGAATCACTTTACACCGACTGACGGAAACACCTGCCTTTTCGGCGAATTTCACTGCCGCCACAGTGGGTTTGCCGGCATGATCAAACGCGATGGTTTCAGGTGGTCCCATAAGATCCTCGGTAACCGTTTCCTGTTTGCGCGCCACCTGATCCACCGTTACTGTCAGTCGCCGGGGAGTCCCGCAGGTAAGGGCTCGACCGTGGCCGACGCGCGCTCCGTCCAGCCGCTTCAGCAGGTTTTGGGCCAGGGCGTCAAGGGCAGGCTGGATATAGCCGGCCGGAATCTCTTCGGCACCGATTTCAAGCAATAGGGTTTCCATATTCACCTCGATCACGATTCTACGGTTTAAGCGTCGGTCATGCATCTTTTTTAAGCAACGGAAACCCCATGGCTTCGCGCTGCTTGAGATAACCCATGCCGCAGGCACGGGCCAGATTGCGGATGCGGCCAATGTAACCGGTCCGCTCGGTAACGCTGATGGCGCCCCGCGCGTCCAGCAGGTTGAACGTATGGCTGCATTTGAGGGTAAATTCATAGGCCGGTAGCACCAGTTCGTCTTGGATGATCCGTTTGGCTTCAGCCTCGTAGCGGTTAAAAAGATCGAGCAGCATGTTGACGTCGGCCTTCTCGAAGTTGTAGGTGGATTGTTCCACCTCCTGCTGGTGGTGCACCTGGCCATAGGTGACGGTGTCGTTCCACTTCAGGTCATAGACGTTATCGACGCCCTGGAGGTACATGGCAATGCGCTCGAGGC
>JASFFF010000313.1:0-4970 GCA_050124445.1 Desulfosarcina sp. | reverse complement strand
TAACACCTCGTCTTACCATGTCATCGGACCTACAGAGAAGTATGCGCTGTTTCGCCCTGGCATTGCGCCGTGTAGTGTTTTTTAGCAACAGGAGGCAACCATGACAACGACCCCAACGCTTACCCTGAAAGAGGCCGCTGATTCCCTCCGTGCGCTGCTTCCTTCTCGAAGAATTAGGAAGTCGAAGGTCGTCTCCGCCGAGGAAGCCGTTGGTGTGATTCGAGATGGCGATACTGTGGCCACTGGCGGATTCGTTGGTATCGGTTTTCCGGAAGAGATCGCCGTTGCGATAGAGTGCCATTATCTCAAAAAGCAACGTCCGCAGGATCTAACCCTGGTGTACGCCGCCGGTCAGGGAGATGGGGCGGATCGCGGTTTGAACCATTTTGGGCATGAAGGTCTCGTCCGTAAAGTCGTTGGTGCCCATTGGGGCCTGGTGCCCAAATTGCAGCGTCTGGCCATGGAAAACAAGATTGCGGCATACAATCTACCCCAAGGGGTGATCTCCCATATGTATCGCGACATCGCCGCCCACAAGCCGCGGACCATCACATCGGTCGGTTTAGGGACTTTCGTCGATCCTCGCAACGGAGGGGGTAAAATCAATGCCATCACCACCGAGGATATCGTCGAATTGATCGCCTTCGACGGCCAGCAATACTTGGCCTATCGTACCATGCCCATCGACGTGGCCATCGTGCGGGGGACGACGGCCGATACCGAGGGCAATATCACGATGGAGAAGGAGGCGCTGACCCTTGAGGTACTCTCCATCGCCATGGCGGCACGAAACTCGGGGGGGGTCGTCATCGTCCAAGTGGAGCGGATCGCCGAACGCGGCACCCTGAGTTCCCGGCAGGTCAAGATTCCGGGGATCATGGTGGACTGTGTGGTGGTCTCCCGCCCGGAGCACCACTGGCAGACCTTCGCCGAGGCCTACAGCCCCTCTTTCGCCGGCGAGATGAAGGTTCCCCTGCAGTCGATTCACCCAATGGCGATGAACGACCGCAAAATCATCGCCCGGCGGGCTGCCTTCGCACTGCGGGCCAACAGCGTGGTGAACCTGGGAATTGGCATGCCAGAGGGCATCGCTGCGGTCGCCAAAGAGGAGAAGATTCTCGATTTCATCACCCTCACCGCCGAACCGGGGGTCATCGGCGGCATACCGGCCTCCGGGCTCAATTTCGGCGCGGCGATCAACACCGCGGCTGTCATCGACCAGCCCTATCAATTCGATTTTTACGACGGCGGCGGCCTGGACATCGCCTTCCTGGGATTGGCCCAGGCGGACAGGTACGGCAACCTGAATGTGAGCAAATTCGGACCCAAACTGGCCGGCGCGGGCGGGTTCATCGATATCAGCCAGAATGCCAAGAAGGTGGTTTTCGTCGGCACCTTCACCACGGGTGGGCTGAAGGTAAGTCTTGAAGAAGGCCGGCTGTGTATCGTCCAGGAAGGGAAGGTGAGAAAATTTGTCGACCAGGTCGAACATGTGACCTTCAGCGGCAGCGTAGCCAGGGAGAAGGCCCAATCCGTTCTTTATATAACGGAACGCTGCGTATTTGCCCTGACCGATGATGGCATGAAACTGATCGAGGTCGCGCCCGGCGTGGATATAGAGGTGGACATCCTGAGCCTGATGGATTTTCGACCGGTGATCGACGGGACGCCCCGACCGATGGATGGACGCATCTTCCAGTTGGAGCCAATGGGGCTCAAAGACGACCTGCTGGGTCTGCCCCTGGCGGATCGGCTGGTTTACGATGCGCAGGAGGACCTGTTTTTTGTCAACTTCGAAGGGATGACAGTGAACCGCCGGGAGACCGTGGACGAGATTCAATCCACCGTGGAACAGAGCCTCGAACCGGTCGGCCGCAAAGTGGCTGCAATCGTCAATTACGACAACTTCTTCATCCTGGACGACCTGATGGATGCGTATACCGATATGGTCAAATACCTGGTCGACCGCTATTACACGAGTGTCACACGTTACACCACCAGCACATTCCTGCGCATGAAATTCGGGGATGCGCTGAAACGACGGAATGTGGCTCCCCATATTTACGAAAGCCGCGATGAGGCACGGCTGGCACTGAAAAAGGGCTGATGCCTTTCCATTACGGGATTCGCAGCGTTCCGGAAAATTGATTTCATTATTGATCGGCGACTTAGAGGTTGCCACCAACCCGATTGGAAGAAAAAAATGGACACCAAACGAATGAACGATTTCATGTCATTGGGTCAGGCATTCAACGATTACCTTGTCGATGCCGGACAAAGAACAATTCTGTTTTGGGACACGCTTCGAAAGCGTGGCAACCAATTCAACGAACACATGGCGCGCAAAGTTCCCCATGTATTGAATTATGAATTCGAACTGATTGTTGACGGCCGAAACCTACCGGAGCCGGTCAATTACGGGCTGGTCAAGATCATTCCTAAGGGAGAGGTTTCGATAGATGAACGACAAAGGCCGTTTGTTGTTGTCGATCCCCGAGCCGGACATGGGCCGGGAATCGGCGGTTTCAAGGCCGACAGTGAGATTGGCATGATCATGGCTGCCGGTCATCCCTGTTATTTTATCGGTTTTTCACCAATGCCGGAACCGGGCCAGACGATAGAGACGATCATGCGTGCCGAGGCAACTTTCCTGAAACGCGTCATTGAATTACACCCGGAATCGGATGGCAAGCCGGTGATCATCGGCAACTGTCAGGCAGGCTGGGCGGTCATGATGATGGCTGCGACATTTCCGGATCTATGCGGCCCAATCATTGCCGCAGGATCGCCTATGTCGTATTGGGCCGGCGTGCACGGCAAAAATCCGATGCGTTATACTGGTGGCATGCTGGCGGGCAGTTGGCTGACGGCATTGACCAGCGATTTGGGCAATGGCAAATTCGATGGCGCCTGGCTGGTACAGAACTTCGAGAACCTCAATCCGGCCAATACCTTGTGGACAAAACAATACAACGTTTACTCTAAAATCGATACGGAGGTGCCGCGCTACCTGGGATTCGAACGTTACTGGGGAGGAACCGTCCTGCTGAACGATAACGAGATCCAGTATATCGTCGACAATCTGTTTGTGGGCAACAAGCTCAGCTCGGCCGAGATCCAGACAAAAGACGGCCTGAGCATCGATCTGCGCAATATCCGCTCCCCGATCGTCTGCTTCTGCTCCAAGGGCGACAACATCACCCCGCCCCAGCAGGCCTTAGGCTGGATTCTGGACCTCTACGACAGCATCGATGACATCCGTGCATCGGGCCAGACCATTATCTACGCGTTGCACGAAAGTATCGGCCATCTGGGCATCTTCGTTTCCGGCGGGGTGGCAAAAAAACAGTACAGTGAGTTTTCCAGCAACATCGATTTTATCGATTGCATGCCTCCGGGCCTTTACGAGGCAGTGATCGAAAAGACCTCGGCGGAGACAGCCGGTGCGGACCTGGTAACGGGAGACTACATCTCCCGCTTCGAGCGGCGCACCCTGGATGACATCCGCGCCCTGGGCGTCAACAGCAGCGAAGACGAACGCTGTTTCGCCACCGTGGCCCGGGTGTCGGAGATCAATCACGGTCTGTACCGCACCTATGCCCAGCCGCTGGTGCGGGCCCTGTCCACGGAGCCGAGTGCTGAATGGATGCGGCGCATGCATCCGCTGCGATTGGGTTATGAGTGGTTTTCGGACGACAACCCAATGATGCAATGGCTGCCATCAGCAGCTGAGCAAGTCAAGGACCGTCGTGAACCAGTGGCCGCGGACAATCCCTTCTGGCAGTGGCAGCAGGCGTTTTCCGATATGGTGATCCACAGCCTGAACGCCTTTCGAGATTGGCGGGATGCGATGGTCGAGCAGACCTTCTTCGGTCTGTACACCCAGCCCTGGCTGCAGGCCATGGTGGGCCTGAAGGCGTCCGATTCACCCCCTCGACGCCATCCCGGGCAGGAGCCGGACCATCTGGCCCTCATTGAACACCGTAAGAAGGACCTGCTGGCCCGCATGGATCAGGGGGGGCCGCGGGAAGCCTTGCTTCGGGGGCTGATCTATGTCCGGTTGCCCGAAGGCGCCGCCGATGAGCGTGGCTTCGAAGTGATTCGCCGCATCCGGGCCGAGCAGGATGAACAGCGCCCCCTCTCGGAATTCAAGGAGGCCTTTCGTGAGCAGTTCTTCATGGTCCTACTCGACGAACGCCGGGCAATAGAAGCCATTCCAAGCCTGTTGGCCGGCTATCCGGATCACGGACCGGAGTTGTATGCTATGATTGGCGAGATCGCCACTGCCGGCGGTCCGCTGGGAGAAGAAGCACAACGGCGTCTGGATGAGATCGAGACACTGTTTACCCAATCGAAAAAATAAAATAAGAGGTGTAATATGAAAGAGGTAGCCATTGTCAGCGGTTCACGAACGGCTGTGGGGACATTCGGAGGCGCGCTGAAAGGTACGCCGGTGGTCGAACTGGGTGCGCTGGTCATGCGCGATGTTCTCAAAAAGGCCAATCTGCGCCCTGTTATCAGCGATGAAATGGCGCGTGGGATTCCGAAATCACTCAAGGACCAAGGGCGCATCCCCCTCGAGGAAGCGGGCGCCGACTGGGACGACAGCGCCACGCCCGTGGTAATAGACGAAGTGATCATGGGCAATGTCCTACAGGCGGGTCAGGGACAGAACCCGGCCCGACAGGCCATGATCAAAGCCGGTCTGTGCAAAGAGACACCGGCCGTAACCATTAACAAGGTCTGCGGCTCCGGGCTCAAAGCCATCGCCATGGGTGCCGCCGCCATCATGAGCGGACAGGTCGAGGTCGTTGTGGCAGGCGGTCAGGAGAATATGAGCATGGTTCCGCTATCGCTGCCCAACGCCCGTTGGGGGTATCGCATGGCGATCAGCGGCGTCGGCGACATTCATGACCTGATGGTGTTCGACGGTCTTTATGAGATATTCTATGGCTACCATATGGGTATCA
>JASFFF010000312.1:0-4989 GCA_050124445.1 Desulfosarcina sp. | reverse complement strand
ACTTTCAAAAAATGATCCTGACAGACTATCCGGTAGAGCGTCGGGAAGCCCTGGCCGCATTGCTGCCCTATCAGCGGCAGGACTTCGCGGGACTCTTTCGGGTCATGCAGGGCCGGCCGGTCATCGTCCGGTTGATCGATCCGCCCCTGCATGAATTCCTTCCCGACCTGGTGGAGCTCGTCTCCGAGCTGGCCGATCTCAAAATCCAACTCAAGCACGCCGCGGACATGGCCACCATCGACAACCTGCTGACCCAGATCCGCACCAAGGAGGAGCTTCGCCGGCGGGCCCAAAGTCTGCGGGAGGCCAATCCCATGCTGGGCCTGCGGGGCGTACGCCTGGGCATTTATATTCCCGAATTGACCACCATGCAGGTGCGGGCCATCTTCGAGGCAGCCTGCATGGTGGTCAAGGAAGGCATCGATGTCCACCCGGAAGTGATGATCCCGCTCACCAGTCACGTCAACGAACTGGTTCGTCAGCGGTCGGTGCTGGAAGCCGAGGCCAAGGCCGTCATGGTCGAAAATGGCGTCGAGATCGCCTACAAGTTCGGCACCATGATCGAACTGCCCCGGGCGGCGCTCACCGCCGACCAAATCGCCCAGCATGCCCAATTCTTCTCCTTCGGCACCAACGACCTGACCCAGACCACCTTCGGCATCTCCCGCGACGACGCCGAAACGGGGTTTTTGATCGAATATATGGAATCCGGCATCCTGCCGGCCAACCCCTTTGCCACCCTCGATGGGGACGGCGTGGGGCAGTTGATTCAGATAGCAGTGGCCAAAGGACGGTCCACCAAGCCGGATCTGGAGTGCGGCATCTGCGGCGAACACGGCGGCGATCCCCAATCCATTGTCCTGTGCCATGAGATCGGGTTGACCTATGTCTCCTGTTCTCCCTTCAGGGTGCCCGTCGCGCGCCTGGCGGCCGCCCATGCCGCCTTGAAAGCGGGGCAGGCGGACGACCGTTAAAAAAGGGTATCCGGCCGAAGGCCCCTTGAAACACAGGAGGTGTCATGAAGCACCACGCATGGGTCGCCATTGTTATCTGTGCCCTGGGGCTGGTCGGCATGGCCCCGACCGCAGCCGCCACAGAGGCAGTCGCGATTCCCGATCCGTTGAAACCCTGGGAAGCATGGGTGCTGCATGACGCGGGGCAGCAGCGCTGCCCCAGCCATTTTGACGACGCCGCCCAGCGTCGCTGTTGGTGGCCGTCACGGCTGGCTGTGGATGCCGGCGACCAGGGCGCCGTGTTTGACCTTCAGGTATCTGTCTACGCACCCACATGGGTATCGCTGCCCGGCGGTGATACGCATTGGCCCGAGTCGGTTGGCAGCGGAAAAACGGTATTACCCGTGGTGGACCGCAACGGCCGGCCCAGCGTCTGGCTGACCGCCGGTGATTACCGCATCAAGGGCGCCATGGTCTGGGACAGGCTCCCGGAAGTGCTTCGGGTGCCGCCGGAAGCGGGGATTGTCTCTCTAACGGTCGACGGCGAGGATATTGTCGAACCGGATTTAGATCGAAGCGGCCGGCTGCGGCTGTATGGCAAAGGTGGCGCGGTCACGCCGGAAGACACCATGACGGCTAGCCTTTTCCGGCTGATTGAAGACGATATTCCCATGCGGGTGACCACACTGATCAGGCTTCACGTTTCCGGTCGCCCGCGCGATATCCGCCTGATCGACCTTTTGCCCGCTGCCGCTGCAGTGATGAACATCGACAGCCCGCTGCCTGCCCGGCTGGTCGGCGATCGAACCCTGCTGGTTCAGGCGCGGCCCGGCCGCTGGAACATTCGCGTAACCGTTCGCCTGAGTGGGCCGGTCACCTCCCTGTCTGCCGGCAACGGCCATTACGGCGATGAGGTCTGGTCCTTTAAAGCCTTCAATCATCTGCGCATGGTCAAGGTGCGCGGGGCACCCAGCCTGGAACCCGCGCGCACCCGGATGCCCGAGGCCTGGCGGAAATTTCCCGCTTATCTGCTCACATCCGGGAATTCATTGATCTTCGATGTGCTTCGCAGGGGCGACCCGGATCCGGCCCCGGATCAACTGAGCCTCGACCGCACCTGGTGGCTTGATTTTGATGGATCTGGATTTACCATCCACGATCGCATCCGCGGCACGTTGAACCGGTCCTGGCACCTGTCCATGGCTGAACCCGTGCAGTTGGGGCGGGTCAGTGTGGACGGCCGGGATCAACTGATTACCATGTTGGGAGATCGGCCGGCACCGGGCGTTCAATTGCGCCGCGGGCGGCTCTCTCTGAAAGCCGACAGCCGCATGGTACGCACCGCATCGGACTTGCCGGCCATCGGTTGGGATCACGATTTTCAGCGTGTCAGCGGCGTGTTGAATCTGCCCCCGGGCTGGACCCTGTTTTCCGCCGCCGGTGTGGATGTGCCCCCCGGGGCCTGGCTCCAGCGCTGGACCCTGCTGGATTTCTTTCTGGTATTGATCATTTCGTTCAGCACCTACAAGTTGCGCAACCGCCTGGCCGGAGCGCTGATCCTGTTGACCCTGCTGCTGATCTTTCACGAACCGGGTGCACCAATCTACATATGGCTGCATCTGCTGGCGGCCTCGGCCCTGCTGAAATATCTGCCCGGCGGGTGGTTTCGGACCTGCATCAAACTGTGGCGGGGCGGCGCCGTGCTGGCGCTCATCGTGATTGGGCTGCCGTTTATGGTGCAGCAAGTCCGCAGCGCCATATTTCCCCAACTGGCGCCGCCCGGCCACCGGGTTCACAGCCAGCCGGCGACGGCCGATCTGGGCCACATCGCTGAAGAAGCGCCAGCCGCCGCACCGGCCCTCTCCTCCGTGGCCAAGCAGTCGCTCAAGGCCACGGCTGCCGATGTTTCCAAACGCCAGATCACGCCCCGGCAACGCCGCTTCACCGCGGATCCCAATGCGCTGATCCAAACCGGTCCCGGTCTTCCGGCGTGGCAATGGCGATCCATGCCCATGCGATGGAACGGTCCGGTCGACAGCGGCCAGCGCATTCACCTGTGGTTGATTTCACCGGCCATGAACCTGGCCTTGGGGTTGGGTCGCGTGGTGCTGCTCCTGGTGGCGATTGCCCTTTTTCTGGATCTGGGCAGCTGGCGGCAGAAACTGCCGGCGTCATGGATGGGCGGCCTCACCGCGCTGATTGCCATGGGGCTTCTTTTGATCCCGGCCCCGTCCCTTCAAGCCGAAACCACCGCCCAACGGTTTCCTCCCCAGCCCCTGCTGGACGAGCTACGGCAGCGGCTGCTCGAGCCACCCGCCTGTACGCCCCATTGTGCCGATGTGAGCCGGCTTGAGTTGGCGGCCACACCGGACCAGCTTCGCCTGATCATGCGGGTGCATGCCGCGGCCGATACGGCCATTCCCTTGCCTTCCACCCTGGAGACCTGGCGGCCGGGTCGCATCCTTTTGAACAACCAACCGGTGAAGCGCCTCTCGCGCGATGAACGCGGTGCCCTGTGGATGGTGGTGCCCCAGGGGGTTCACCGGGTTAAAATGATTGGATCGCCGGGAAACAGTGATGAAATTCGTCTCTCCTTTCCCATCCGGCCCCATGTGGGGACCTATGCCGGCGTGGGCTGGCAGGCGCGGGGATTCGAGGCTGACGGCACGATGGACGCCACCATCTCTCTGATCCGCACCGCTACGGGCGGCCTGGCCCGACCGGCAATACCCAAGACCGACATCGGCGCCTATTTTCAAGTGATCCGCACCCTGCACCTGGGCATCCAGTGGGAGGTAACCACCCAGGTCAAGCGACTCACCGAACCGGGAAAACCGGCGGTGCTGTCCGTGCCCCTGCTGGGGCAGGCGGCGGTGACCACGCCGGGGATCCGCGTGGCCGATGGCGTCGCCCGGGTGTCGCTGGGACCCGAAGCGATGCAGGCCGAGTATGCCTCGACCCTGCCAGTTACGTCGTCAATCACCTTGACGGCGCCGCAGGATGTCCCCTGGACGGAAACCTGGATCCTGGACGCCGCGACGATATGGCAGTGCCGCGTGTCAGGCCTGACCGTGACCCATCATCAGGACGCCGGCCGCAACTGGCAGCCCCAATGGCGCCCGTGGCCGGGTGAACAGGTGCGTATCGATGTGACCCGTCCCAAGGCCGTGCCCGGCCGAACGGTCACCGTGGACAGCGCCCGGCTGACCCTGACGCCGGGACAACGCTTCTCACGAGCGGAATTGTTGCTTTCCGTTCGGTCGAGCAAAGGCGGACACCACCAGGTTGAGTTACCGGAATTGGCCAATTTGCAGGCGGTGGCCTTGAATGGGAAAAACCTGCCCATCCGGCAGGATGGCCGGCTGGTAACCATACCCTTAGAGCCGGGAAGCCAGTCGGTCACGGTCACCTGGCTGCAGCTCAGCAAATCCATGATCCTGCTGCACGGTCCCCGCATCCACATTGGCGACACGGCCGTCAATGCCGCGGTCACGATTCAGATGCCCGACAACCGCTGGATTTTGCTTACCGGGGGCCCCCGCCTGGGACCGGCCGTCCTGTTCTGGAGCTACCTGATTGTGGTGATCCTGATTGCCGTCGGCCTTGGCCAAACAACCCTCACGCCGCTGCGACTGCATCACTGGGTGCTCTTGGGACTCGGCTTGACGCAGGTACCGGCTGCGGTGGCCATTGTGGTGGTGGGATGGCTGCTGGCCCTGGGATATCGCGGACGCCGGACATCGCCCCGCACATGGCTGTTCAACACCGTCCAACTGCTCCTGGTAATATTGACCCTGGCGGCCATGGCCGGTCTATACACGGCTGTCGAGCGGGGTCTGTTGGGCATCCCGGACATGCAGATTGCCGGCAACGGGTCGACCCGGTTCCAGCTGAACTGGACCCAGGACCGCATTGATGGAATCCTGCCCACCCCTTGGGTCCTGAGCCTGCCCCAGTGGGTCTATCACCTGCTGATGCTGGCCTGGTCGCTCTGGCTGGCCTTCAGCCTGGTGGCCTGGTTGCGATGGGGATGGGG
>JASFFF010000311.1:0-5016 GCA_050124445.1 Desulfosarcina sp. | reverse complement strand
TGCTGCTGTTTGTCGGGCTTTGTACCCTGTGGCCCCAGGTGGTGCGGGGCGAAATCTACTCCGTGCAGTGGCCCTGGGTGCCCAGTCTCGACATCGCGCTGCGATTCCGTCTGGACGGCCTCAGCCTTCTCTTTTGCCTGATCGTCACCGGAATCGGCTTTCTGGTAACCCTTTTCGCCGCCGGTTACATGGCCGGGCATGCGCACACCGGCCGTTTCTTTGTCTACCTGCAGGCCTTCATGCTGGCCATGCTGGGAATCGTCACGGCCGACAACCTGCTCTTGCTGTTTGTCTTCTGGGAGATGACCACCCTCTTTTCCTATCTGCTAATCGGCTTCGATCACGAATCGAGCACGACCCGCGACAACGCCAAGCAAGCCCTTTTGGTAACCGGGGCCGGCGGGTTGGCCCTGCTGGTGGGAATTCTGCTGCTAAAAACAGCCGGCGGGTCACTCACCATCAGCCACTGGATGGCGGTTGACCATCAAATCCGGCAGCATCCGCTCTACCTGGCCATTTTCACGACTTTTTTAATTGGGGCCATGACCAAGTCGGCCCAGGTGCCGTTCCATTTTTGGCTGCCCAATGCCATGAGCGCCCCCACACCCATCAGCGCCTTTCTGCATGCCGCAACCATGGTCAAGGCGGGCATCTATCTGCTGATGCGCCTCCATCCACTGCTGGGAGACACGCCAGTATGGATGGCCAGCCTGGTCCTCATCGGCGGTATTACCGCCATATGGGGAGCCATTCAGGCCCTGAGCCCCTCCGATCTCAAACGCATGCTGGCCTACACCACCATCATGGCCCTGGGCATTTTAACCATGTTTTTAGGGGGGGACAACACCGCCTCGTTGACCGCTGCAGCCACCTTCTTGCTGGTCCACGCCCTCTATAAGGCAGCCTTGTTTTTGGCGGTGGGCAGCATCGATCACCAAACCGGCACCCGCCTGCTCGACCAGCTGGGCGGGCTCTGGCGCGCCATGCCATTAACCGCTTTGGCTGTGGCCACGGCCACCATGTCCATGGCCGGCTTTCCGCTGTTTTTCGGATTCATCGGCAAGGAGATCATGTATCAGGGCGCGCTGACCGAAGAGATGTTTCCTCATTTCGCCACCATCATCACCTTGCTCTCCAATTCTCTGATGACCGCCGTGGCCGGCGTGATTCTGTTGGGTCCCTTTACCGGGAAACGCCCCGAACCATTGGCAGATGTGGCCGAAGCGCCCTTGCCCATGCGCTTGGGCCCCGGCATCATGGGCGGCCTGTGCCTGCTTTTCGGTATGATTCCCTGGTGGGTGTCGGCCAACTTGATTCAACCTGCGATTCACGCATTTTTTACGGTGGAGGAGGAGGTTCAACTGACCATTTTCCACGGCTTCAACACTCCGCTGCTGCTCAGCATCGTCACCTTGACCCTGGGTGGGCTGATCTATTTTTCGCGCAAGACCGTCTGGCCGGCCGTCACGGACACCATGGCTGCCATCCCGATCACCGGCCAGCGCTGCTACGAAGGCGCATTGAAAGGGCTGCTCGTCATTGCCCATGCGCTGGCCGACGGATTACAGAATGGCTCCCTGCATCGCTACCTGCTGGTCACCATCGGCGTTTTCACGCTTACCACCGGCGCGGTCTGGTGGCTCAACGCCGGTGCAGGCACGCTGTCGCTGCAACCGGTTGACCTGCCCGTGTCCCATCTATTGCTGGTGTCGCTCATGGCCGTGGCCATATTGGTGGTGGTCCGCGCCCGATCGCGAATTCTGGCAATTTGCGCCCTGGGCATGGTGGGCGGCGGCGCCGCACTCGTCTTTTTGGTCTACGGCGCGCCGGACCTGGCGCTGACCCAGTTGCTGGTGGAGACGTTGACCTTGATTATCGTCTCCATCGTTTTGCTGCGTCTGCCCTCCCTGGACAGACTGCCAGACACCGTTTCAGGCAGCCGGTGGGTGGACGGCCTGGTGGCCGTTGGCACCGGTATCGTGGTTACCGCTTTGTGCATGGCCATCTCCGATGGCTCCATCGATCGTCAACTGACCGCCTATTTTGAACACAACAGTTATATCTCCGCCCACGGGCGCAACATCGTCAATGTGATCCTGGTGGATTTTCGAAGCCTGGATACGCTGGGGGAGATCACCGTCGTGGCCACAGCCGGTCTGGCCGGCTATGCCTTGATGGCCAAACGGAGGCAGTGAGGCAATCCATGCAATCTCATATTCTGCAAGCAGCAACACGCCTGCTGGTCGGACTGATTCTGGTTTTTGCAGTGTATCTGCTATTCCGCGGGCACAACGCCCCGGGAGGCGGTTTCTCGGCAGCCTTGGTCGCCGGCACGGCCTTCGCTCTGTTTGCCATCGCTGAAGGACCACGCCCGGTCCGCCGTGCATTGCGGATCGAACCCAGGGTCTTGATTGCTTGGGGCCTGCTGCTGGCCATCGGTTCCGGCTTGATCGCCGTGATGGCCGGACAGCCTTATCTCACCGGATTGTGGTGGACGCCGGAAGCCTTGACCGGCGCCATTTCGGTGGGAACGCCTTTGTTTTTCGATATCGGGGTATTTTTGGTGGTCCTGGGGACCATTTTGACCCTGTTGCTGATGCTGGAGGAAGATTGATATGGAGACTGTCCTGGCCCTATTGACTGGCGCCATGGTGGCCGGAAGCGTTTTTCTCATGCTAGGCAAAAATCTGGTGCGCTTCATTTTCGGTCTCGTGCTGGCCAGCAATGCTGTGAACCTATTGATCTTCGCCGCCGGTCGCCTGGAAACCTCCCGGCCGCCGTTGATTCCCCAGGGTGCAGCACACGCCACGGTGGCGGTCGCCAACAGCCTGCCTCAGGCACTGATTTTAACCGCCATTGTGATTGGCTTTGCCCTGCTGGCCTTTATTTTCATCCTCTTTTTTCGCACCTATCAAACGCTTGGCACCGTGGACACCGAAGCCATGGCCGATGCCGAGCCGGCTGCCGACAAGGATCCGACAGAAGGAAGACATCCATGAACAGCGGGTTGGCTGCCCCCATCATCATTCCTTTCGCCGCGGCGGCCGTGCTGCTGCTGGGACGTCGTCAGCCGACCTTTCAGCACGCTGCCAGCATGCTGGCGGCGGCTCTGCACCTGGCAGCGGGTGCTTGGCTGCTGTATGGGGTGCATCACTTTGGAATCAGAGTGCTGCATGTGGCTTCCTGGCCGGCGCCGTTTGGCATCGCATTGGTTGCAGACCATCTCAGCGCCCTGATGGTGGTCATCACCGGTATCATCTACACAACGGTGAGCGTGTATTCCCGGGCGGATGTCGCGGCCGACCACCGGGAGCGCGGCTACTATCCGCTGATGCACATTCTGGTGGGGGGCATCAGCGGCGCATTTCTTACCGGCGACCTGTTCAACATGTACGTCTGGTTCGAAGTCATGCTGATGGCATCCTTTGCCCTGCTGGTGCTGGGAAAAACACGCGCGCAGCTTGACGGCGGTGTCAAGTACGTGGTCATCAACCTGATTTCGACCCTGCTGTTTCTCACCGGTCTGGGATTGGTCTACGGCATGACCGGTACGCTCAACATGGCCCATTTGCACATCAAGCTTCGTATGGTCTCCGACCCTGGCTTGGTGGCTGCCGTGGCCGTGCTCTTCTTAACTGCGTTCGGCATCAAGTCCGGGCTCTTCCCCCTGTTTTTCTGGTTGCCGGCCTCCTATCACACCCCACCGGTGGCCACCTCGGCAATCTTTGCAGGCCTGTTGACCAAGGTGGGCGTCTATGCCCTGATTCGAACGTTCACCCTGATTTTTCCTTTTGAGGAGAACGGACTGCGAGAGCTGGTGCTGGTAGCGGCGGCAGCCACCATGATCGTCGGTGTTTTGGGCGCGGCAACGCGTTACCACGTCCGTCGCATCCTCTCTTTCCATATTATCAGCCAGGTCGGCTACATGATTTTGGGTCTGGGATTGTTCACCCCGCTGGCCCTGGCCGGAGCGGTATTCTACCTCCTTCACCACATCATCGTTAAAGCCAATCTGTTTCTGATCAGCGGGCTGGTTCGGCGCCACGGCGGATCCTTCGAACTCTCACGGGTGGGCGGGCTGTACCGCAGCCACGGATGGGTGGCCCTGCTGTTTTTCATTCCCGCTTTTTCACTGGCGGGATTCCCGCCGCTGTCCGGGTTCTGGGCCAAGATGATCCTGATCCGCGCCAGCCTGGAAACCGGGCAGTTTCTTCTGGCCGCCGTGGCCGCTGTAGTGGGCCTGTTGACGGTATACTCCATGGTTAAAATCTGGGGTGAAGCCTTCTGGAAACCACACCCGGCGGCCGCCAAAGAACGCGTCGAAGCCGTGCCGCCAATGTCCGCCTGGATGCTGGCACCCATCGTGGCTCTGGCGGCAATGACTGTCCTGATCGGCTTGTCTCCCGACCCGCTTTATCAGCTGGCCAGGGCCGCCGCCGACGAATTGCTCGATCCAGGCGCTTATGTTTACACGGTGATTGGAAATATGCGATGAATCTATTCTTCATCAACACGTTTATTGCCTTGGGCTACATCGGCGTTCAGGGGCAGTTCAACCTATCCGGATTTTTGATCGGCTTCGCCTTGGGATATCTGGCCCTGTGGCTCACCCAGCCGCTGTACGGCAAATCGCGGTACTTTCAACGCGTACCGAAAACGGTAAGGCTAACTGGCTTTTTTCTGGTAGAGCTGCTGCTCTCCAACCTGCGGGTGTTCTGGGATGTGGTTACGCCTGGACATATCAGTCGACCCGGCATTGTCGGCGTGCCCCTGAGTGCCGAATCCGACATGGAAATCCTGCTGGTGGCCAACCTGATTTCACTGACCCCCGGAACCCTCAGCGTCGATCTTTCGCAGGATCGCCGCACCTTGTACGTACATGTCATGTTTCTGGACGATCCGGAACTTTTTCGACAATCGATCAAGACGGGACTGGAGCAGCGGGTATTGGAGGTGACACGTGATCACTGACGGCCAAGCCATCATTCATCTGGCCAGCCGACTGACACTGGCTCT
>JASFFF010000310.1:0-5021 GCA_050124445.1 Desulfosarcina sp. | reverse complement strand
ACCGGTGATTCGAAGGGTACCGCCCATCAGGTCGGTATGGATGTCAAAGCCCTGCTCAAGCGCAACAACATTCACCTGGCGGTGTTCAACTCGAGCGGGTCGGTAGAGAACATTTATGCCGTTTACCAACGTCCGGGCAATCACCTGGGGTTGGTGCAGTCCGACGTGCTCTCCTTCGTGGCCAAAATAAGAACCGACAATCAACTCAAATTAATTGCCAATAAAATTAGATGGGTATTCCCCTTGTACGACCAGGAGATCCATGTTCTCACCAACGCCCAGATTAACGATTTTGGGGACTTACATGACAAGCGCGTGGCCATCGGCCACCTGGAAAGCGATACCTATCTGACCAGCAGACTGCTTTTCGAGATTGCGGGTGTCACGCCCAGACAGATCCGGGCCATTGACCATGCAACCGCTTTAGCGGCCCTGAAAGCGGGTCGTATCGACGCCATGATCATTGTTGATGGTGTTCCGATTGAACGGCTGGCAATGGACGTTTCAGTGGCGGACAACCTGAAGCTGATCCCACTTACCCTTGATGCAATCCGAGCTTTCTACCCGGCATCGCGAATACCCGCCGGAACCTATCCCTGGCAGGCGGTTGACGTTGATACCGTGTCGGTTAAGGCGGTCATGGTGGCCTACGATTTTCGCAACCACCACTGCAGGACGATCGGCATGGCCGCCTGGTTGATACGTGAAAACCTGGACTGGCTTCGGTTCAATGGCCATCCCAAATGGCGGACCGTGGATCTCGACGCTACGGTAAAGGGGTGGGAGCGCTACCAATGCGTAGCCAATGTTTCGCCGCACCCCATTGATGCAGAGCTAGAACCGTCGCGTACCCGCAGGCCCAATCCGGTGGCCGATGCCATCGAGGCGGTTTTCGAACCTTAAGGCGCCCGAAAGGAACCGCGACCATCATGTACGAATCCTTTTTTGATCTGAAAAAGAAACCCTTTCAGATCACCACTGATCCCAGCTTTTTGTGGATGGGGAAAAAACACCGTGAGGCCCTGTCCACCCTCAAATATGGGGTGATGGACAATAAGGGCTTTTTGCTGCTGACCGGCGACGTTGGCACCGGCAAGACCACCTTGATCAACCGGCTGGTGGAGGATATTCAGGACAAGGCCTACACGGCCAAAATACCCGACCCGGGACTCAGCAAGTATGATTTTTACCGCATGGTTTCAAGATACTTCGGGCTTCCCATCGAAGTCCGCACCAAGAGCGATTTTCTAGAACCGTTCAGCCGATTTCTCAACGATGCCCATGAAGAGCGAAAGTCGGTTTTACTGCTCATCGACGAAGCCCAGCGACTCAAACACGATCTCATGGAGGAGATTCGTCTGCTCAGCAACCTGGAGCGCTACGATGCCAAGTTGCTCAATATCTTTTTTGTGGGCCAAAACGAATTCAATAGCATTCTGCTGCAGCCGGAAAACCGCGCCCTGATGCGCCGTATTACCATTACCTACAACCTAGACCCCCTGGACCCGGCTGAGACGTGCGAGTATATCCGTCATCGTCTGAAGACCGCCGGTGCCGGATATGAAATATTCTCCAGTGCAGCCATGGAGGAAGTCTATGCCTTCTCCAGCGGATTTCCCAGACAGATCAATATCATCTGCGACCTGGCAATGTTTTTTGCCTCACAGGTTACCCAGCGGACCATCAGTCGCAAAATCGTCAGCCAATGCCGGGAGCGCATATCCTTTAGTACGGATGAATCTTCGGCGGAAACGGAAACCAACATCCGTGCGCCGGCCCCGACCACCCATTATCAACCCATTCAAAAACGACCATGGATAACCCCGGCCCGCGTAGCTGGTCTTGGGGCCCTGCTGCTGATTGCGGCGGCCTTTTTATTGCTTATGCCGAAGCAATATCCACTACAGGCGTGGCAGTGGATCCGAGGCACCTACCATAAAGTCGTTCCGGTCACCGGATCGGCACCGGTGAATGTCTCCTCATCGTCCGCTCAAGGCGATAAGGCGGCACCGCCAGCCGAAACCATAAGGGCATCTCGATCCACCTCGGCGGTAGATCTGCCGCTGCGCATGCCCAGCAAACCACTGGAAATCAGTTTGGTGGAACCAGCAGCGCCCGAGACGGCGCCGGCCACAGCAAGTACCTCGGAATCATCGGCCCCAGGCGACGCCATCGACTGGCTGCTGGAAAAACGGCGGCAGCAATCCGATTCGTCGTCCCGCCTTCGTTGACACCCGCCCGGCGGCCTTCCGATCATCTTATGCATGCACCCATCGAGCGCCTTGATGACGATGTCACTATTTCGACCGGCCAATGGTTGACAAACCGGGGGCAACCTTTTATGATCGCCGCTTCTGATTGACATTTTAAATGAATCTGGATGGTTGCAAATGATTAAGATTGCTGTTCTAGCCGGAGACGGTATTGGTCCTGAAGTGATGGCAGAAGCGCTCAAGGTGCTCGATGCGGCTCAGAATAGATTTGGTTTTCAACTCGTATGCAATCCGGCGGATGTGGGCGGCATTGCCATCGACCGGCATGGAAAGGCCCTGCCCGACGATACCTTGCGTTTGTGTGAAGAGAGCGACGCCATTTTGTTTGGATCCGTGGGCGGACCCCAATGGGAGACGTTGCCCCCCGCGCAACAGCCCGAGCGCGGCGCACTGCTGCCCCTTCGCAAGCACTTCAACCTGTTTTGCAACCTGCGCCCGGCCAAGGTGTTTCCCGCCCTGGCCACTGCCAGTCCCCTGCATCCGAAAATTATCGGCGAGGGATTTGACATCCTTTGTGTGCGCGAGTTGACCGGGGATATCTATTTCGGGCAGCCCAAAGGGCGCGAAGGCAGCGGACCCGACGAACGCGCTTTTGACACCATGGTGTATACGCGGCGGGAGATCGCCCGCATCGCCCGGGCCGCCTTTGATGCAGCCAGATCCAGAAACAAGCGGGTGGCCTCGGTGGACAAGGCCAATGTGCTGACCACCATGGTGCTGTGGCGGGAGGTGGTTGTCGAGACGGCCCAAGCCTATCCGGATGTTACCTTAAGCCACATCTATGTGGACAATGCAACCATGCAGCTGGTGAAAGATCCCCATCAGTTCGACGTGCTGTTGTGCGGCAATATGTTCGGGGACATCATTTCTGACGAGTGTGCCATGCTTACCGGTTCAATGGGGCTTTTGCCTTCCGCCAGCATCAGTGAAAAGGGGTTTGGTTTATACGAGCCGGCCGGCGGCAGTGCACCGGACATTGCCGGTTTAGGCATTGCCAATCCCATTGCTCAAATTATGTCTGCGGCCATGATGCTGCGCTACAGCCTCAACATGACCGAGGCCGCCGATGCCATTGATGCCGCCGTTGCCCAGGTCCTGAATCTGGGGGTTCGCACCCCGGACATCGCTGCCGGCGGCCCTGCGGTGAGCACAGGCGAAATGGGAGATGCGATCGCCGACACCATTCGCCGCGGCGGACAATGATGGTCTTGCACGAGGGATAACCGATGCACTGGATGAGGCCATTTTTTGGACGGATCGAAGAAGTGTTTTCGATAGCGTGGCTGTTTTCAAACCGGGTCTGTTGCACCCGGTGCCAATTGCAACCACCAGCCGACGCATATGCGCTTGCCTTACCGGCCGTGGGCCGGACGCGCGTGCCAGCCGCTAAGCGGGTGCTGGTCGACTCCGGTGATGGGCCCGATGACCGCACCGCTGATCACTGTTGACGGCATCACTGTCCGGCTGCGGGACCGCTGGCTGCTGAGCGGATTGACGTGGCGAATCAACACCGGTGAGCAATGGGCAATAATCGGCCCCAACGGGGCCGGCAAGACCACATTGGCCAAGGCCATCGCTGGCCTGCTGCCGGTGGTTCAAGGAAAGATTCACTACCATACCTTCGGCGGTATCCCACCAACTGACGCCATTGCCTATGTGGCCAGCGATGGCCGCCGGGATTTGTGGCGCCGGGAACGGGATCGGCAACATGCGTCGGCCTTCGCCGGCCGTTTCGATGAAGCCACGACCGCAAGGGAGCTGATTGAGCTGTCGTTCGGCGACCGAGGGCTGTCAGCAGCCGATCGATTTCACCTGGCTGATGTGACCGATCGTTTCGGCCTGGAAGCCTTGTTGGACAGACCCGCCATGGCCATCTCCACCGGTGAAATGTGCCGGCTTCAGATTGTCCGAGAAATGGTGCGCCGTCCAAGGATGCTGATCCTGGATGAACCCTTTGAAGGACTTGATCAGCCCAGCCGGCATGAATTATTGGCCCTGTTCCATCACCTGGCTGCTTCCGGCCTGCCCATCGTTACGATTACCCATCGGGCAGATGAGATACTGCCCGCCACCACCCACGTGCTGACCATTGAGGCAGGGCGGATGATCTCCGCCGGTCCACTTGCAAAACACCAACCGCTGCTATTGCCTGCCCGGGCAACCCGTCCCGGCGGTCCGGTCCGCTGCCGGCCCGTGACGTGCCGGACCCAGGGTTCAGACAGGCCGCGGTCCGGGCACCCACCTCTGATCGACATGCAGTCGGTGACGGTCCGCTACGGCGGCGTCCGCGTCTTGGACCGGTTCTCCTGGACGGTTGGGGTCAACGACCATTGGGCCGTCACTGGGCCCAATGGCGCTGGAAAATCGACCCTGCTTAAACTCATCACCGGTGAATGCCTTCAGGTCTATGCCAACCGCATCCGCCTTTTTGGCAAGGATCGCGGTGTCGAACAAGATTTGTGGGAAATCCGTGCCAAGTTGGGCGTTGTCAGCCATGACCTGGCCGTCGCCTATCAGAAGCACGTGTCGACCTTGGACGTGGTTTGCTCGGGATTTTTCGATACGGTGGGATTATATCGGCATTGTGACGACCCGCAGCGGAAAACTGCCGCTGAATGGCTGGCCCGGCTGGGGATGGCAGGGCTGTCGGGGGTGCCGTTCAATCAGCTTTCCCAAGGCCAGCGTCAAATGGTTCTGATTGCCCGTGCCATGGTCAAAGCACCCCGTGTGTTAATCTTGGACGAGCCT
>JASFFF010000309.1:0-5028 GCA_050124445.1 Desulfosarcina sp. | reverse complement strand
CCAGGTAAAATTTCCGAAGATCCTCGGCCACATTGACAATACCCTGGCCGATGCCGGCCTTGGCCAGGGTATCCGGATTGGTGTCCCTGAACTGTCCAGTTCGAACCCCGGTATTGACGCCGTAAGTAAACTCCTGTTGCCCCAGGGTCATGGCATCTCCCAGGCCTTGCAGAAATCCGGCAATCGCCACCCGGGCAATTTGTTGTCCGAACTTGGCGAACACATGACCTTTCATGCCCTCCTTGCCGTCGGTATCGACAACAAACCCCTTGATGGCCTGATCGATCACCGTGCCCCCTTTCTGGTTGATGCAGGATAAGAACAGCAGACGGGCGTGAACCCTTTCATCGGCCAGGCTGCCGTACCCTTCGGCCACCACGAAACAGCCCTTGGTGTTGCTTTTCACATTGTTGGGCAGGACCGCCAGGTTGTTGACCCGGATCAGCATGGGAATAGGGTTGTTTCTGCCAACATCCGTGGCCGGTGCGGTAACCCCGTTGAGCAGATTGGCCTCCATGAATGACGGCGGTAGATGGACCTTGATATCATCAGCTCCTTGCAAACTGTCTGAGGTTGCCTGGGGGTTTTCAAAAACCGCAATCTGTTTGATGGGTTGGTCATTTTTACTATTGTCCGAGCGCCTTTGCCGGATTTGGTGTTCTCTATAACGGTTCTTTTTGGGTTCAGAAACTTTATTTAAATGCAGCTTATTGATAACCGGCAACGGCGCTGCTGTGGCTATATTCTGGGTGAAGATTTTATCGATCGGTCTGTTGACCGTGGGTTTGTTCGGAAAAACGTCTGGTATTTTATTTTGGCTTCCATAACGTTCTTTTTTTTCGACCGCCTGGAATTTTTGGGAGAGCATATTTTGCATCTCTTTTTTAAAATCCAAAAGCTCCTTACGCAGGTCGTCGACATCGGCACGGGTTTTGTTATAGATCGTCTTCTCGAAGGTTCGTTCATCGAAATTCAAGGTGTTTTTTTTCACATCGGCGCGGGTATTGATGTGCTTTTCCTTGTTTCTGGTGAATTGGTACGCACTGCCCACGATGACAACCAGCAATAAGCCGATGACCGTTTTTACAATCCGGCTTTTGTCTTTACTTTTTAAATTTCGAAACAACACGTTGAGTTTTTTCATTGGCTTCAATCAATCAAGCGTTTGGTCGACGATAAACAGGCGTAAGTACTTGCCTGGACGCAAGACGGCCTTGCCGTCGACAAAGTTCGTCAAATCCTGACCTAAGGAAATGGCCGTTGGATTGTGGGTAAGTTCGGGAACCAGAAAACTGGTTTCGTCCACATTCATCTCGTCGATGCCCGGAAGGGGCGCGATGCTCACCAGGTATTCGTTCAGCCTCAAGGGCACACCGTCAATTGTGACGCTGCGCCGCAGTCTTATCCGCAGATGTGGGATCGCTTCTATTTCCTGATCATTGTGAATCACATTGAAGTTGTCAGTGATGGTGTCGTTAAAGGCGCTTCTAATCAGATCGACGGCGGTCGTTTCCTGATCGAGTTCGGCGAACTTGATCAGGTTTTCCCTGGCTTTATGTCCTTTTGACACCAGCTGGATGACTTTGGCCTTGAGACCTTTTTTCGGGATGATCTCCAGTGAAAAAACATCGCCGCTTTGGGTAATGATGTAGATCACCCCCTTTTTGGCATTTCTGCCCAAGGTGACAAAGGCATTGTTTGCCTGGTATTCCACTTCCATCTTCAACGCCTGCGGCGCATTGATTTTCTGGATAGGTTCGCTGCTGTGGATTCGGTTGATGGCTTCCGGCGCCAGTTCGATTGGGGTCAGTTGTTCCGATACCGTGAAAGCGGTTGTTTCTTTACTAGCCTCAGGCGCTTTTGGCTTTTGAGAGGCCTGGGACAAAGTCGGGAATATTAGAGCAGCCAGACCCAGGACAATCATTTTGGATAGGTGTTTACGTTCCATTTTTTTGGGACACTCCCGTTACCCTGAAGGTTCCGTCATCGATCTCATATTCGATGAAGTGGTTCTCGATGGCACTGTCGATGCGCACGTCGTCGGCATATTTGGATCGCAAGCCGATCAGTTCGATCATATTGGTGCCTCCCAATTTGTTGATGGTATGGATCTGAAAGGAAGAACTGATCCTCAGGCGAATAACCTCTTCGATGATTTTGTTCAGGTCACTGCGCATGGAACTGAAAACGCCGGGGGATGCCAGTTTGAGAAAATCGGAAAAGTTCTGCTCTGCATTGCTGGGAGTATAATCCAATAACAGCTTGATCGAATAGCGCCCCATCATTTTGAGGTATTCATCATCAGCAATGTTGCCTCTGATCTCGATTTTATGATCCACCATGGGTGGCAGGATGACCACCTTCTGGTTGTTCATGGCGTGGTAGGCCACAACAGCGTTCACCATCGTGATGCCCACGGTCAGAAGCAGACAGAACTTGAGGAGTCGGTTTTCGGCCATGGCATTGGCCAATTTATCGCCGTAGATTTTAAGTTTCATTCAATAAACCTGTTGGCAAAGAATTCGGGATAGTTGGAAAACGTATAAAACCCGCTGAAATAGGCCAGATGCCGGATAAAGCCCCTGGGAAAATTGCGGTTCAGCCAGATAAACCCACCCACCATGGCAATGTTGAGAAATAGAACCATCCATTGAAAACGAAAGATCGCACAAAAGTAAACCGAGAGAAGGGCGATGATAAATTCATCGCTTTGCAGCCCGACAAAGCGTACCTGTTCGTTTAAATAACGGGGTATCTGATAGTTCATCGATGATTCCTAAATTGGCAACTTCGCTAAAAATGGCATGTTGAGCCGAAGGTTCAAAGCCCCGCAATCGTAACTCCCAATGAAATCACAACCTCTTCGATGAAGATGATCAGCCCGGCACAGATGGCACAAACGATGGTGCCGAACACGTTGCTGCGCACCGCCCAGAAAAGGGCATAGAGAACTAGGCCGGCGGCGATGACAAATCCGATGGCGCCGGTTAGAATGTCGTTCATGAAAAGATCGTAAACGCTGTAGGCAAAGCTTCCGGTGGCCGGTGCCTGGAATGCCAATGCCACAGCCGGGCAAAGCCCGATGGTCAACACATAGACGGCGATACTCAATTTTCTGATGGCTTGCATGACTCGATCCTCCCTTGTAAGCGTTGTTGATGAATTATTTCGCAATCGACGATATAACTGCCTTGAAATTCTCTTGGCTCGGCGGCTTTGGGTGGGTCATCCCTCCTGATGGGACTTGTTTGCCCGCCGCAGCCGATCAACACAGCTGCAATCACAATTTTGTAGGACAGAAATTTCATCTGGCTCCCCTGGCTCCGTCGCTATCCATGAGGCCGTAACGTCGAATGACATTGGTCTTTAAAATTCGTGTCGCCCCTGCTTTAACCCGCTTTTGCCGGAGGTCTGCCAGCGGTGTGTGCAGGGGATATCTTTTCTGAATCTGTTTGAGCACCTGGTTATCAACCGCCCGGTGGAATCCGGGATGATTTTCTCCCAGAAGGCCGCCGATCGATGCGTTTACTGCGGTTTTGGCAGCTTCGTATAGCGACTCGCGTTCGTGATCGGGCAGGGTGGATAGCTTCTCCTTTGCCGCTGCCGACATCTGGCCTTGCTGCCCTCTGATCTTGGGGGTTTTTCGTTCGGCTTCAGCCCATGCTTCGGCTTCGATGCGGCTAAGTTCAGAGGGGGATAGGCGTTCAAGCGTATCCTGAAACTTTCGATCGATCTGCCGATCCCGTTTTTCGATGTCGGCCAGGCGCTGCTGTTCGGCGCGAATCGCTTCAAGCTCTTTTTCTTTCTGCCGGCGCTTTCGCATGAGCTGTTCGTTTTGGGCGGCCTGCTGAACCTTCAGGTTCTCGGTTCCCCAGCCGTTGGCCAGCGAACGGTTTAAAAATGCGGGAAATCCACCATTTTTGGTCGAATGAGTGATGGCGTAGTCGAGCTCAGCTACAACGTATGACTGACCGTGGGATTGCAGATAGGTTTCGATGCTGGCCAAGACGTCCTTGTGGTCTTGGTAAATTTCTGGAATGAGGGATCGAACGGGGTCCGGAAAACGATTTTCAAAAGAAACAACCGCCGCCTCGCTTGCTGCTGTGGTTGCTGCTGTATTCTCTGTAGAATTCTTTGTAGTAGTCTTTGTATACGTCCCCCCATTTTTTATGGGGAGGTCTCCTAACTTTTTGGGGGGAGGTCCCCCATTTTTTTGGGGGGATATCCCCATACTTTTTGATGGGATATCCCTCAACTTTTTAGGGGGATATCCCCCTCCTTTTTGGGGGGATCTGATTTTATTGGAAATTTTGACGATATTGTCGAAAATCGGCTCGATATACATCACGTTGGTGATCGCAAGGCCGGTTCCGGTTTTGATATGGCGAAACTCACGGGTGATCAGACCCTGGCTGCACAGATTGTCGATGGCGTTCTTGATTTGATTTTTTGAAAAACCGAAGATGTCCGCGTATTCCTGGTAGGTTTTCTGGAGTTTATCGGCTTGGAATTTTTGCTGAATGCCGATCACATCGCCGGTATGTTCGTCGCGGGTCATCACCGGCGTGTACCAATAGACGATATCCGACAAAAGGATGATTGCCACCACGTCGGGTTTACCGGATCCGGTTAATATGTTACGGAACCAGCTGATGGGGGTGATGTTCCCGGTCAGACGGCAATTCAACATCTGCTGACAAACGGGATTGATTTTGGTGTTGTTTTCGTTCATGGGAATTCCCTCCGGCTGGACGTAAATGCGGACATAAATTGCCCATGAACTTACGGATTTTCGATCGGATGTTGAGCCTTATGGAATTGTGAATTCAGTAGGTTACTACAGGGATAGGGGCACCGGGATGGACCTCTCACGCCGGTAACGCGGGTTCGAATCCCGCTGGGATCACCAAGAATAAATTCGGGGGTTTGCGAGGAATCGCAAGCCCTTTTTTTGTTGTGTGTAAAATAAGGGACGCCCTTAACTTATAAACTTGCTAAACATCCGGTAATTTGATACGTCCCATTCAT
>JASFFF010000308.1:0-5083 GCA_050124445.1 Desulfosarcina sp. | reverse complement strand
TCAGCCTCCGATCGCCGGCAGGCTGAAGCCGAACTGGCCGACATTTTCATTTATCTCACTTATCTCTGCCGCGAACTGAGAGTGGATCTTTTTCAGGCAGTGGAACGAAAATTGGTCGAGAATGAAGCCAAGTACCCCGTCGACAAGGCCAGGGGAAACAACCGAAAATACGATCGATTGTAGCAGCGGTTGCTGCAGGCGGTGTTGTAAATGGTGCGCCCCGCACACATTGGGGATCGTTGGGGGCGCTTGGATTGAGAAGAGGTAAGCGCGGAAGCTTACCATGTGGTGCTTTCCCGACCCCGTTACTACGGATATGGACATGGCTGACCCTATCTCCCCCCACCCCAACCTACTAAGGCGCCTAATCCAGGATTTGCGCCTGCTGATCCTTTTAATCATGGACTACGCAAAGGGCCGCTACCGCAATATCTCCCCCTTTTCGGGCATTGTCTTCGTCCTGGCGGTGGCCTATGTGCTGATCCCCACCGACCTGATCAGCGACTTTATCCCCGGCGTCGGGCAGTTGGACGATGCGGCCTTTCTCCTGGCCTGCCTTTATTTTGTGGAAAAAGATCTCTACCGTTATCGGGATTGGAAAGAAACGCCCCCTGACGAGGAAGGGCCGCTGGAATGAGGCCCCGGCACGCCAGAACCGTGTCCAACTTGAGGCAGGTGCTTGACTGCAATTAGCAGCTCTTTTGCACTGTTTTGGCCTAACGCTTGGTGGGCAGAAAGGCATGCTTGTCAAGTTCCTTCATCACTGCCACAACCACCTGACCGATGGCCTGTCCGGTTGTCTCCGGATTTTTGACCAGCGATTCTCCTGCCCAAAGCAGCGATTCCGTCTTCACGTCGTATAGGCCGGTCTCCAAGCTGAACTGCACCTTTTCACCGTAAATGGTGGGCCAATACACATACCCCCAGGCATAGTTGTAAAAACCGTAGTAGTTGTAGAAAAATTGTGGCCTGTCGCGGCTGAAAACCTCGGACTCCTCGTAACCCAACAAATGGGTCAACAAGATGGCGTCATTTTCATACGCGTCGACCACCTCGACGATGGCCTCTTTTTTGAGCTTGACCCCCTTCTGGATGGGGAGCACCGCCACACTGGTAATGGCTTCAACCCCTTTTGCGTTGAGCCAGTCTACAAAGTGTTTCTCAAAAATGGCCCGTATCTCCTGATCGTCAATGATGACAATAACCAGCACGTCTTTTATCGGCTTGTCAGAGCGTGCCTCTTCCAGATGGATCTGAGTCATCTGGATGCTTGAGCCGGCACAGGCGGCCAGCGCCAAGGCAAGGACCACGCTGAACAAAAGCCTTTCAATTATCCGCATCTTCACGGCACCTCCTCAACTGTTTTGAGATAGACGCTAATGTTCGGATTTCAACTTTTCGATGGCCTCTTCTGCCGCTGATCGCACTTCAGGGTCATCTGCGCCAGCAGCCACGCTGGCCAAAAAGGGGAGCGCTGTCGAATTGCCCGACTCGCCCATCACATGCAGCAGGTCACCTTGGACCGTGCTGTCCGCGTCCGCATATATGGCCATTAACGGATTCACAATCTCGTCGGCGAGATCGGGGGACGCCTCGGCCAAGGTTTCGAAGGTCACCATGGCCCCCAGTCGTACGGACCAGCGTGGATGTGCCAGCAGGTCGATAAAAGCGCTGAAAATCGTCTTGCGCGCGATCATCATGCGGGCCAGGTCGTCGGCATTGCCGTCTTCGATCATGCTTCTCAGGGCCTCGGCGCCCAGGTTGGCCGGGTCCCGGTCGAGCATCAAGGTGACCAGTTCACCCGCAGCCACAGAGCCGGTCCAGCGAAATTGATCATCCAGGATCACCGTAGGCGCTGCACTGACCCGGTCTTTTTGTGCAGCATCGGTAAATCGTTCACCGTCTATGATCGTTACCCGCACATGCTGGCTGCATGCGGCAAGCCCCAACAGAAGCGACACGGTATGCGGGCAAAACGGACAATGCGGGGTTACGTAAACGTTAACCAGGGCCGGCACATCGAGCTGTGCCAGCTGTTGGCGGACATCTGGTGCAATGCGGTCTGCAAAGGCACCCGTATCAGCCAGGATCGCCAAGAAGGGATCCAGTTCGCGATCCACCGGCAGGGCCTGGTAGGCCACCTGTCTGCCGACGAACAGGGTTGGGCGGGTAACCTGTGCGTCGACGTCCTTTTTAGCCCGGACACCAGGGCTCAGGCTGGCAAACTGCTCGGCAAATTCCCTGAAAGCGTGATCCATCGGATGGTCGCAGATTGCGTATCGAAGGAGAATGTCGCCGGCGTATTCCCCCGCCCACTGCTTGATGCGGTCTTTGTCCGTTTCGGGAATCATTGCCCTCATTTCCGTTTGCTTGATGGGTATTTTTCAAACCGGGTGCGCCCGGGAAATCCGTTGCCAGTTACCTATGCTTGTGCGTTTGCCTGTCCGGCTGTTGATAGGAAGTTCGACCCGCCCGCTAGGCGGGTGGCCGATGACTCCCGAAGTTATAGTGGTCCAGCAACAACTGTCGCGTGGCCGGATTGACCGTCAGTTGGCCCAGTTCAATTTCCGATATCCAGCGGGCATCGGCGGCATCGTCTCCGGGCGTTGGCTCGCCGCTGACGTAATCGGCGGCCAGATCCACAATCACATAGTGATATCTGACCCGGCCGCTGCCATCGCGCCGAATGGTATCGAAGACAAAAACCGGTCCTTTGGCCCGGATCACAACGCCGGTCTCTTCAAAAACTTCCCGTTCAGCCGCCGCCTGGAGCGACTCCCCCAATTGAACGCTGCCACCGGGAATGGCCCACATGCCCATGGCCGGCGCATTGGACCGCTGCACCAAAAGAACCGCATCATCTTTGAAAACAACCGCCCCCACGGCTGCACAGGGCGATTCAGGGTAGACCCGTTTTGTCGGTGTCACGATTTTCATATTTTCCCGGTATCCACATATCGGTTGCGTTGCCCAAGGAAATGTGCTGATCGGTGGTATCACTAATCGTCGTCGGCTTCAAATTGAATTTGTACCCAATCGGATAGGGGGATCATTGACGCCCTCGGCAAATTCTGATAGCTGCATCAAGGTTGCATGGCCGCTATGGTACTTGCCCAGGTCATTTTAACGGGAAAGAAGCGCTATGGACCGTCTGTTGGAAGAAAAACATCGCATCGTACGTCAATCGGTGCGCCGATTCTGCGAACGCGAACTTCGCCCGATTGCCGCACAGATCGACCAGGAGGCGCGCTTTCCCTGGGAAGTGGTCGAAAAGATGGGAGCCCTGGGTTATTTCGGGATCCAAGTTCCCAAAAAGCTGGGCGGGGCGGGAATGGATGCGGTCAGCTATGCCATCATCGTGGAAGAGATTTCACGCATCAGCGCTGCCATTGGTCTGTGCATCACCGTTCACAACAGCGTGGCCGTTTACCCCATTTTGACCTTCGGCAGCCTGGATCAAGTCACCCAATGGGTTCCTCCGCTGGCCCGGGGAGAAAAAATCGGCGCGTTTTGTCTTACCGAACCCAATGCCGGATCGGATGCCGGCGGAATCGAGTCCACGGCTCTGGCCGATGGCGATGACTACGTGGTTAACGCCAATAAGGTATTTGTCACCAATGGTGGGGTCGCCGATATCTGCCTGATTTTCTGCCGGACCGATCCAAACGCCGGACGGCGGGGAATCAGTGTGGTGGTTGCCGAACGCGGTACCGCCGGCTTCGTTGTGGGCGATCTGGAAGACCTGTGCGGCATGCGGGCCAACCCGGTCTGCTCGATCCGCCTATACGATTGTCGACTGCCGGCGACCAACCTGTTGGCCGGCGAAGGCATGGGCCTAAAAATCGGCTTGGCGGCACTGGATACAGGTCGCATGGGCATTGCTGCCCAGGCTGTGGGAATTGCCCAGGCGGCATTGGAAGAGGCGGTTGGCTATGCCCGACAACGTCAGCAATTCGGGGTGCCCATCGAGCGACACCAGGCGATCCAAACCATGATTGCCGACATGGCCACCCAGGTGGATGCCGCCCGGCTGATGGTCTATCGGGCGGCGGCACTCAAAGACAGGCATCTATCCTTTTCAAAAGAATCGGCCATGGCCAAATTGTTTGCCTCTGAGGCGGCCGACCGGGTAACGGACCTGGCCGTTCAGATTCACGGCGGCTACGGGTACAGTAAAGCATACCCCGTCGAACGCTATTACCGGGACGCGCGGGTCACCCGCATCTATGAAGGGACCTCGGAAATCCATCGCACGGTGATTGCCAAAGGGGTCATGGACGGTTAGGGAAAAAAGCGCACCGGTAGAGGGAGCATCACCTGTGCATATCATCGTCTGCATTAAATCCGTGGTCGTAGACGCCCCCCGGGGTAAGATCGTTCGCTCCACCGATAATTGCGCCTTCAACCCATTCGACCGGCCATCGCTGGAGGTGGCCCTCAACATGAAGGCCACCCACGGTGGTTCGGTTACGGTCTTATCCATGGGGCCACCAAGCGCTGAAACCAGTCTGCGTGAAGCCATGGCTGCGGGTGCGGATCGAGCCGTACTGCTTTCTGATCCGGCCCTGGCCGGCTCGGACACCCTGGCCACATCGACGGCCCTGTGCGCCGGAATAAAATCGTTAGCACCATTTGATCTGTTGCTATTCGGGATGCGCACATCTGACAGCGATACCGGCCAAGTTGGTCAACAAACGGCCGTGCTGTTGGATCTACCCATGCTATCTGGTGCCATGCAAATCGAAGCGGCCGCCGGAATACTCACCGTATCGCGCATCATGGACGGGTTTTCGGAAATCTACGAACTGGAGTTGCCGGGGGCGCTTAGCGTTCATCCCTCAGCCGCCGTCCCACGCGATGCCGAGCTGGCCCAAATCGCCGAGGCGTTTGAGGATAAAACCGTGGACACCCTTACCGCCGATCAGCTGGCCCTGGACCCCTTGCTGGTTGGAGATGCCGGATCCCCTACCCGTGTGCGTTCCATGCAGACGGCTGAGAAAAAGCGCCGCTGTCGATGGATCGAAGGAACAGCGGTGGACCAGGCCGACGCCCTGGTCAAGCACCTTTTGGACGCAGGCTTGAT
>JASFFF010000307.1:0-5113 GCA_050124445.1 Desulfosarcina sp. | reverse complement strand
CGCAGTGCTCCAGACCGTCGGCGTACTCGACCAGGTCGGCAAACGGGTTGCCGGCCTGTTTTCGCTCCTGGCTCAAGCGGTAGTTTTGCCCCTGCAGGTAGCCGCCTTTGGAGACGACGACCACCGCTTCGCGTGTCACCCGTTGAGTCCCGATCAGGTCGGCGAGCACTTCGCCAACCAATTGTTCCGATCCCCCGTCGGCATAGTTGGCGCTGGTATCGATCAGGTTGATGCCGTTGGTCAGGGCCTGTACCATGGCATCCCGGTGGGCGCTGACACCGGAACTGACCCGATAGCAGCCAAAACCGGCCGGGCTGATACGAAGGCCGGTGCTGCCCAGATCGTTGAAGGCGATCGCCGGGTGTCGTTCGGCCGCACGAAGGGTGCCTGAAAAGGTGGCGTGTCCGGAGATCATTGTGCACGTCCTTATGGTTGCAGTATGGCAAAGATAAGCAGCGACGCCGCTGATCCCAAGGGGGTGACGACGGTTCGAAGGACTATTGGCGGGTTCGTTTGGCCATGGCGTCGCGTTCGGCCTGCAGTTCAGCGAGCAGTTGGGACAAGGGCCAGCTTTCCGATGTCGGCGTCAAGGTGGCCCACAAGGCCTGCCGCATGCCGGCTTGGCGGCAGGTGGTCATCAGGTGGTGAAGCTGGTTTTCGGTGATGCCGGAAACAATGATCGCCCGTGGAAGCGACGAGTCTTGGTCCGCGCCGCTGCCGCCGGGCAGGTCCAGCAGCGCAGCCAGGGTCTGGCCACCATCGTTCTCGTTGGCCCACACAACGGCCAGGTTTTCGAGGCCGGCCGCCTTCAAGACGGCGCTAAATTTGGACTGGGCCGCGACGGGAAACCCGCACAGCAGGAGTTTTTCAGGTCCGTACAGACGGTTTTCGGAATGCTGGACCCGCTGGAAGGTGCCGTCATTCATGTGTCACTCCTGATAATCGTTGCGCGTTTTTGGCCCCCCCGTCAGAATGCCTTAACCTTGAGCCATTGCTGGATGATCTGCAAAGTGTCGCGAAAATAGGCGCAGCTGCATTGGGCTAGACAGGGTGATGAATCGCTCTTGTTTTGACAGTATCCCGGGCACTCGTCGCCGCCGTGTCTGTTTACGCGGAAAATCGGCCCATTGTAAAGGTGCTCGAATTGTCCGACACGGCAGGCCAGGGTGGTTCCACAGTCGTGATTGAAGAAAAACGGCTTCAGCGTTTCTTTCTTACGACATTTTGGTGCCGGTTGCAACGGCAACGATCCGCTGGTGCCGGTAAGTAGTATAGATACCAACGACTCAATGGTCAGGCTGGCAGCCAAGGCGTTGCCGTCACACACCCCGGCATCCGGTCATGCGGGCGTGCTTGCGGCTGCCGGGATACTGCCGGCAGATGGCAGGGCGAACGTCGTGTATGGCGCACCGGTAGCGCTGCGGTTCGTTGGTCCGCTTCAGCCACGGGCAAACCGACGCATAGCGATTGGTTCCCGGCTGCATCCAGATGCGGCAGGCCACCAGGCGTCCGTCCCGATGGACAGTGCCCACCCAGCGAAGGATGTCGTCGCGCCCCAACCGCTGCCAGCGCCGGTAGTCGTCCAGGCTGCAACCGTCATGATAGGTCAACCGGCTGCAACAGCGGCCGCATTGGCGACAGACAAACCAGTCCATATTGGTGTGGACCCATATTCCAATCGGCGCATTGGCACCCGGTCCTCGACCGGCTTTTACCGGAGCTTGAAAAACCAGGCGGCAAATTCGGGCCAATTGGTCAGCGGAAACAGGGTCCCGGCACAATCGACGCACAATCATTTCTTCCAACGCATCGATGGGCAGTTGGCGCGGTTGCCCATCATGCGGTGTTTTAATCCACGCCGACGAAGCACGGGTGTCACGCATCAGATAGGCATCCTCACCAAAAACCAGGGGCCACAGTGTCTCAAGCAGGGTGATCTGGGATGGATACTGTAAAAAATCATTACCGATGGCGTCAACGGCCGCTTCGGCACTGAGAAAGATTGCTTGTCTGGAAGGCATTTCACCTCACCGGCGGCTATTAATGGAAGGGCAACGCAGCACGTTGACCGCTTATATCACGGCTGTCAACCTTAATACAAATCCCAAGCAAAAAGGCCTTGTATCACAAAATTTTGGACTCCGATATTGACTTGACGCAGGTATTTGAATTAAGTTCCTCTAGATTTTTTAAACAACGTTCATTTTCTGTGCATTAATTCCATAATCCAGGCGAAAACAGCACGCATCGGGCAGCGCGGTTAGCTGGTTTGAAAGGAAACAAATGCATCTTTTTTTTCTATCAATTCTGATCATCGCAGTTGCGGGTCTACTCTCCCTTCTATTCTATCGGCAATTTGCCGTGATGAAGATCGTGAGCGTCCTCGGGATTGGCGTCGGCTGCTGTCTGGGTATGCTGGACGCCCTGTCCCGGTTGACCTATCATTCAGTCACCAGTGTCGACTATCCCTACCTCAACTCCCTGTCTCTGGCCTTTCAAATCGACGGGCTTGCGTCCTTTTTTCTGCTGGCCATTTTTGCCGTTTGCCTGCTGGCAGCGATCTATAGCTTCAACTACATGAGCCATTCGGATCGGCCCCTGCGAACAGCCGTCAACTATTTTTTCTTCAGCCTGCTGGTCGCCTCTATGGCACTAGTGGTGGTTGCCGGCAATATGGTCACCTTTTTGCTGGCCTGGGAAATCATGTCACTGTCCTCTTTTTTCTTGGTGATCTACGACTATCAGACACCACAAAACAGGAAAGCCGGTTATCTCTATCTCATCTTTTCCCAGGTGGGTGCCATGTTTATATTGGCCGCTTTTGGGATTCTATTCGGCTCCACGGGAAGTTTGGGATTCGATGCAACTGGACTTTCGCACACGATGAAGATGCTTGCTTTCGTACTTGCGTTCATCGGATTCGGCTCCAAGGCCGGTGTGTTTCCCTTTCACGTCTGGCTGCCCCATGCGCATCCTGCGGCGCCATCACACATATCCGCCGTCATGTCCGGCGTGATGATTAAGACCGGCATCTACGGCATTCTGAGAATGTACAGCATTCTCAATCTTGACACCCCGGCAGTGGGATCCATGGTTCTTATTTTCGGAATGGTGTCCGGTGTTCTGGGCGTTGTTTACGCACTGGGTCAGCATGACCTCAAGCGTCTTTTGGCCTATCACAGCGTCGAAAATATCGGTATTATCCTCATCGGCATCGGTATAGGCATGCTTGGTGTTGCCACCGACAATCCCATGATGGCCGTTTTGGGATTTTGCGGCGGGTTGCTGCATGTGCTCAACCATGCCATCTTCAAATCATTGCTCTTCATGGGTGCTGGAATGGTGCTGCATAAGACCGGCACCCGGTCCATCGACGCCCTGGGTGGTCTGCTCAAAAGCATGAAGGTCACCGGAGTGACTTTTCTGGTCGGCTCTCTGGCCATTGCCGGCCTGCCACCATTTAACGGCTTTGTCAGTGAGTTTTTCGTTTACCTGGGGAGCTTCAAGGGAGTGGACCTGGAAACGCCGGTCTTTGTGCTCAGCCTGCTGGCCATTATCAGCCTGGCCGTTATCGGAGGGCTGGCGTTGGCCTGTTTTACCAAGGTCGTTGGTGTGGTCTTCCAAGGCGAACCGCGAACCCAAGCTGCCCATGGTGTGGACGAGAAGGGCCCGGCCATGTTGGTGTCCATGGTGGTTCTGGCTAGTGTCTGTGCGATCATTGGCATCTATCCAGGCGCTGTGATGTTCATGACGCTAAATGGCGTTGCTGCCCTGGGCGTGGACGTTGGGAGCAGGGCCATTCAACCGTTTACCCAATTATCAGCCAACATCACCCTGGGGGCGACCCTATTTATTGCCGCATTGCTTCTCATTCTTGCATTTCGCCGAATGGTTTACGGAGGAAAGACCATTGGCCACGGGGGTACCTGGGGCTGCGGGTTCACCCAGCCAACAGCGCGCATGCAGTACACCGGATCCTCGTACGCCGCATCGATCCTGGACTTTTTTAAACCGGCCGCGCCGCTCGAGGAAGCCCATCCGCCGGTGAGTGGTTTATTTCCCAAGGGGACCCACTATCACAGCAATATCCACGATATCGTCGAACTTCACCTGAATCGCATGGTCGTCAATCCGGTATGGTGGTTCTTCGACAAGTTGCGCTGGATTCAGCATGGAGACATCCACCTGTATATCGGATACATCCTGCTGGCCATTGTGGTACTGCTATTTTTTATTTGATGTGCAAATTGGTTAATTGGACCGATCCAATCAGGAATGGGTTGACGATGTTTCGTACGGATCGGTTTGGGGAGTGCTCATGTTTGAATCAATTCTTCTATGGATCGGAGCCCTGTTGACGGCACCGCTATTTGCCGGTGTCATTTTCAAGGTCAAGGCATTCTTTGGCGGCCGCAAAGGATCTCCACTACTGATCAATTACTATACGCTGATCAAGCTGTTTCAAAAAGGCTCCGTATACAGTACAAGTACTACCTACATTTTTAAACTGGGCCCCATGGTGTCCCTGGCTTCCGCCGCAACGGCACTGCTTTTTTTACCCATCGCCGGACATGCCCCGGTTATCTCTTTCCACGGGGACGTCATCTTTGTCCTTTACCTGCTGGGGCTGGCTCGGTTTTTCACCATCGCCGCAGCCATGGACACCGCCTCGCCGTTTGAAGGCATGGGTGCAGCCAGAGAGGCCTTTTTCCCGATTATTTGCGAAGCCAGCCTGTTCATGGTTCTGATCCTGTTCTATCGACTCTCCCGTGACCTCAACCTGGCCGCCTACTTTGCCGGTCTGCAGCCCTCGGGCTTTTGGCAAACCGCCGGATCTCCGATGATGTTTATCATCATCGCCTTTTTCATCATCCTACTTACCGAAAATGCCCGTGTACCAGTGGACGATCCGGCCACCCACCTGGAATTGACCATGATCCACGAGGTCATGGTGCTGGATCACAGCGGACCGGACTTTGGTTTCATCGAAATGGGTGCCTTTCTAAAAATGTTTTTCTACGCAGCCATTATTTCCCGATTGATCTTGCCTTTTGACGCGGCACACCCCGCAATTAACCTGGCGTTATTTTCTTTAGGCCTACTCATTGTCTAT
>JASFFF010000306.1:0-5132 GCA_050124445.1 Desulfosarcina sp. | reverse complement strand
TCTGCGGCCTGCCGCAAAGCCGGATTGACCCCTTTGGACCGCAAGCTGGAAGCCGCCATACTGGATGTGTTGAAAGGCCGCCGCCGAGCCCATTCCATCTGTCCCAGCCAAGTGGCCAAGGATGTCGCCGACGAGGCTGAGGCTGAATCATGGCGCACCCTCCTGCCCGGCGTTCGCAATGCCGCCAGACGGCTCTACGTTCTAGGCAAAGTCGATATCCTTCAAAGGGGCCGGCCGGTCGATCCTTCGACCGCCAAAGGCCCTGTCCGCATCAAACTGCGTTAAAACCATTAGCCTCGCTTCGCGCTGTCATTCAGGCCTTTGTGACAACGCAATCTCCGGTTGGCACCATTTTAGCGTTTTAGGAGCATCCTGATAGGTCGAGATAACCGATGCCACGTCGACGCGAAGCCACCATCGAGGTGACTTTCCATGACCAGACCCTATCAAGTCGGCGCGAAGGCCAGATAAAACAGTGTAATAATAATTAGTTGCCAATTTACTGGTCGTTGGCGGTTGGACGTTCCGGGTTGGATGGCCAATCGGTTCAAATTGGTTGGCGCAGGTTCACAGCCGTCGATCACGGTCGTCGGCAGCAGGGCTGCGGTTTGACAAGTGATGGGTTATGGATAGCTTTACACGTGATTTGGATGGTGATAATCATTTCGTCCCAATTAAAAAATCGAACTTTCAGAAAGGTTGTAAATATGAAGACACTCGCTATGACATTATCGTTTATTTTTCTTTGGGTAGGCATTTCAGCTGCAGCAGGCAGTTCATCGGTCACACCGTCGGTATCCAAAGACGTCAAATACTATAACCAAGGCGTGAAGTTGATGATGGACAAAAATTTCTCCAAAGCCGAAAAACAATTTCGCAAAGCCCTGGACAGAAACGAGCGCTTTGCCGAAGCCCACAACAACCTTGCCTATACGTTGAGAAAACAGGGGTCAGACAACTTCGCAGAAGCCCTCAAACATTACAACCGGGCCATCGCCTTGAATCCGAATTTGCCGGAACCTTACATGTATCGCGGAGTGCTGCACATCCAAATGGGCAATAAAAACCTGGCCATGGATGATCACAGCAAGCTTGTGTCAATGGGTTCACCACTGGCGGAAGAGCTCCAATACGTTGTTGAGAACGGTCGAGAGAAGGAGCCTGAACAATTCTTCGGTGTTTCCCGAAAAGTAAAGAAGTGATAAATCAAAATTCATTTGATTGCATCGCCCTATCGGTATAGACTGCCCTAAAGTAAGCGCACATGTTGCGAGCTGGCAGTCTAAGACAGGAAATGCTTGGGTGAGACAACAGTCTAAATAATCAGATGGGGGTGATTATGTTAAACAAAGCCGAACTGTGCGAAAAGATTAGGTCTATCTACCCGGACATTGGGGAATGCGGCATCGACATTGACGTGGATTATGACGAGGCAAAGGCGTCGACGGTCGTTCACCTGCGCAAGGGCAATAAGACGGTCAAACACTACCTTCCCGACGAAGATGCCCAGGCCTGTATGGATGGAAAGCAATGCGTCGCCTTGGGCGTCGAAATTGCCCAACTGAGAGATGAGCGTTATCTTTGAGCGAAGCTACAGGTAACATTGCACCTGACCTGCACAACGTTTTAATAAGATTGATACCAGTATTTTGTTGTGCTCGGCGAATAAGCTAACATTCGACGGAATAATTGAAATGGGTTGCAGGGATTGTTAAGAAGCCAAAAGGTCATCGTCACTCCACCTATGTCGTTCGATTGTTCGCCTGATACGAGTTAACGCTTGGCGGCATATCAATAAGTAGGGTGCCGACCACCACGGCACGGTGAATGTCAACGCGCACCCGTTTTCACTTGTTGGTTCAACGCGATGACCGGTAGCGTTGACTCCAGCTACACGCCAATCCCAGTAATGGGGCGCTTCGAATCGTTGGATTTGATAGGGCAACCAGATGCCCAGTGGAGTGAGGACTTGTCCGGCAGCCTCTTTACTGATGTAGCGTTGGAAGCATTTAACTTTTTTCACCGATGGTCCCCATTGATGCCAGGTATGTGTATCAATGAGGTAATCCCAAACTTTTTCGGCAGGGGCATCAATGGTTGTACTGACCCTAAAATGTTTCTGCATGGTCAATTTCTACTGTGGACGGGCAGACAACCACTGACTATCGCCGTCATCGTGAAAAGCATTTGCAAATAGACTCGTCGTTTAAATCCGCTACCTAAGCGCTGGCAGCCTTGTATTTGGCATAAAGTTCCCTGACACGTCGCTTCAGGGATTTAATGCGTCGCGACTGCGCTTCAGGCGCCCAGCGTGGCTCACTGATATTGAATAGAGCGTCGTTGATTTCATCGATCACGTGCTCGGTGGCCGTGCACCACTCTGCCGTGCAACGCTGGGTCATGTCAGCCGCTTCCTCGATGTCTGCTTCAAGATCGTTCAGCGACTTCTCCAACGCATCCATGTAAGTACTCCAGGCTTCGAGAGATTCTTGACGGAATTGCTCTTGTAAACTGCTCATGGTCGTGTCTCCTCGTTTGGGTTGATGTTGTGCGACAATACCCGCGTGTGGATTGGTAACCAACGATTCATAATGCCAAACACACAGATTCGTTTTAAGCCCACCAAGTGGTTTATGTTTTTCCTTTGACGTGGGAGTATATGGATCTTAAGTTGAACGTTAACCAGTCGCTGGCGCTTGTATTGGCATCGCATAGCCACAATTCCACCGCTGGTTATTGCTAAAGGCATATTAATCACTTAGTGCGTAAGATCAAGAACCACGGTTATTCGCTGCCATACAAACATCAATAACAAGCTTGACATTGGTCCGCCATGTCAACCGTCTCGTCCAGAAATGACTTGTCTGATCGGAATGAAATTGTTTTAATTTGGAAACTGATCTCAAATAACAGGAGGTGCTTGTGATTCATCAATTCGACACGGTGATCGTCGGCTCCGGTGGTTCCGGACTTTATGCCGCCCTGGAGGCCAGTCAGCGGTCTAAAACAGCGGTGTTGTCTAAGCTTTACCCCATCCGCAGCCATACCGGTGCCGCCCAGGGGGGCATCAGCGCTGCGTTGGGCAATGTGGAAGAAGACAAGCCGGAGTGGCACGCCTTTGACACAGTCAAGGGAGGCGACTATCTCGTGGATCAACAGGCGGCCAAAATCCTGGCCGAAGAAGCCGTCCAAGCGGTATATGATTTGGAGAATCGCGGGCTACCCTTCAACCGCACCCCGGAGGGACGCATCGATCAGCGCCGGTTTGGCGGTCACACACGCAACTTTGGTGAAGGACCCGTGCGACGGGCCTGCTACGCCGCCGATCGCACCGGTCATATGATCCTGCAGACCCTTTACCAGCAGTGCATAAAAAACGAAGTGGACTTTTTCGACGAATTTCAGGTGGTGGACCTGATCCTGGACGGAACCACATCCAAAGGCGTCGTTGCCGTGGAATTGGCCACTGGCGAGCTGCACACTTTTGCCGCCAAAGCCGTTCTTTTCGCCACCGGCGGTTTCGGGCGCATCTTCAAGATCACCTCCAACGCCTATGCCAACACCGGTGACGGACCGGCGCTGTGTGCCCGGCGGGGGATCCCCCTGGAGGACATGGAATTTTTCCAGTTCCACCCCACCGGCATTATGGGTCTGGGCATCCTCATCACCGAAGCGGTCCGCGGTGAAGGGGGCATTTTACGCAATCGCCAGGGTGAACGCTTTATGGAGCGCTACTCGCCGACACTGCTGGATCTGGCGCCCAGAGATATTGTGGCCCGGTCAATGGTTACTGAAGTGCTCGCCGGCCAGGGAATTCGCGGGGATCGCAAAATAGACGACTACCTGCATCTGGATGCCACCCACCTGGGCAAGGAGACGCTGGCGAGCAAATTGCCCGATATCAGTGGCTTCTGTCGAACCTACCTGGGCATCGACCCTGTCGAATCGCCCATCCCGGTGCTGCCCACCGCCCACTACGCCATGGGAGGCATTCCCACCGATGAGCATGGGCGTGTTATCATGGATGGGGCAGGCACCATCGTCAACGGCCTATATGCCGCCGGAGAGTGCGCCTGCGTATCGGTTCACGGGGCCAATCGCCTGGGGACCAACAGCCTATTGGACCTGGTGGTGTTCGGTCGCCGGGCAGGGCAGCACATCGGCGACTATGTCAAGCAAGCCGAGATGCCCCAGCTGGCGACAACCGCCGCCGACGAGGCCCGCGCATTCATCGCCCGCCTCACCGACGGTACATCCGGTCCCCACGGAGGGCACATCACGGACGAGATGCAAACCACCATGATGGAAAAGGTTGGCATTTATCGCAATGAAAAAGACATGCAGGCCGCAGTGGGTCAAATTCAGGCGCTGCGGGAGCGCTACCGGTCTGTGCGGGTACAGGATACGGGCAAGCCCTTCAACACCGATCTGCTGGAAATTATCGAGTTGGGTAATCTCTTGGATCTTTCACTGCTGACCGCCGCATCGGCTCTCAACCGTACAGAGAGCCGCGGCGCCCACAGCCGGGAAGACTTTTCCGAAAGAGACGATGACAACTGGCTCAAGCACACCTTGGCCTACCTGGAAGGAGACACGGTGCGGCTTGATGCTAAGGCGGTCGATACCTCCATCTGGGAACCCAAGCCGCGCACCTACTAATGCGCCCAAGGAGCTGATCATGAAATTTATTCTTAATATCCAGCGTTTCAACCCTGATACAGACGAAGCCCCCTACTTTCAGGCGTACACAGTTGAAGCGGACCCCAACGAACGCCTGCTGGACGCATTGATGCAGGTGAAGCAATTCCAGGACGGCAGTCTCGGATTTCGCAAGAGCTGCGCTCACGGCGTCTGCGGATCGGACGCCATGCGCATCAACGGCACGGACGGCCTGGCTTGCAAAACGCTGGTCAAAGAGGTGGTTGAAAAGGAGGGGGACACCGTCACCCTAGAACCGCTGCGCTACCTGCCGGTGCAGCGGGACCTCATCGTCGATCAGGCCGCCTTCTTCAAGAAATACCGATCGGTGAAACCATTTTTGATCAATGAGGAACCGGTGGCTGAAAAGGAACGCTACCAATCCCAGGAAGAGCGCATGCAGTTTGACGACACCACCAACTGCATCCTCTGTG
>JASFFF010000305.1:0-5141 GCA_050124445.1 Desulfosarcina sp. | reverse complement strand
TATCGAAATCATTGAAAATGAACCCGCGGCATCCGAAAAAGATACCGTGGCCAAAAAAAAGGCTGCGTTAAACAAGGCGGTGACGGTGCCTGATTTTGGCTCGGTCACCGATCCGGTCAAGATGTACCTTCGTGAAATGGGCATGGTTACCCTCCTCAGCCGTGAAGGAGAGGTCGAAATCGCCAAAAAAATCGAAGCAGGCGAGCAGGATGTGCTCAAAGCACTTTTGGAAACCGCCTTGGGCGTGCAATACATTCTCGAATTCGGGTACTTGATCGAAAAGGGGGCCCTGCGGCCCAAGCACGTGTTGCGCGACGTGGATGAAGGCGATGCCTACGTGGATGAAATGGTTCAGATTGAAAACTTTCTGGAGACCATCACGGCCATCCGCAACATTAATGATGAAATCATGGCCTATCGCGAACGTATGTTCAACGAACAATTGGAACCCGACGAAGCCCGACGGGTTCGCCGATGTATAATGCGGCGCAACAACAAGATATTCGATCAGCTCAAGGGGTGGCGCCTGGAAGGTGGCGTGATTGACCGGATTGAAGCCCACATCCGTCGCCTGATTAACTGGTTTGATGCTCAGAACAGGCTGGTGGCCATCACTGCCGAGGCATTTGGTGCGACCATTGGCGAACTGCGCCAGCACCTGACCACCAAAACCAAATTCATGAAATGGGCCAAAAAGCAATCTAGCCTCGACAAGGAAAATTTGGCACGCATTTACGCCCACCTCAAATGGCTTTCTGAACAGCTGGTCGAAAAAGAAAAAGCGTTCAAGGCCAACAACCGCAATTTGAAGCGCGTCATGGCCAGTGTGGACGAAGGGCGTCTGCGGGCAAAATTTGCCAAAAGCGAATTGATTCGGGCCAACCTGAGATTGGTGGTCAGCATTGCCAAGAAGTACACCAATCGTGGACTCCAATTCCTGGATCTGATTCAGGAAGGCAACATCGGACTGATGAAGGCGGTAGACAAGTTCGAGTACCGTCGTGGCTACAAGTTCAGCACCTACGCAACGTGGTGGATTCGACAGGCCATTACCCGAGCCATCGCCGATCAGGCCCGCACGATTCGCATTCCCGTGCATATGATCGAAACCATTAATAAACTCATTCGTACCTCCCGTTACTTGGTTCAGGAATTCGGCCGAGAACCGCGCCCGGAGGAGATTGCCGAAAAGATGGAAATCCCCATTGATAAGGTGCGCAAAGTGCTCAAAATCGCCCGGGAGCCCATATCCCTTGAGACCCCGATCGGCGAGGAAGAAGACAGCCATCTGGGTGATTTTATCGAAGACAAGAAGTTCATGCTGCCTTCCGAGGCGGCGGTAAGCATGAATCTGGCTGAGCAAACCCGCAAAGTGCTGGCTACCTTGACACCGCGGGAAGAAAAAGTTCTGCGTATGCGGTTTGGCATCGGCGAAAAAGCAGACCATACATTGGAAGAAGTCGGCCAGGATTTCACCGTTACTCGTGAACGCATCCGGCAAATTGAGGCCAAAGCACTGAGAAAATTGCGCCACCCCACACGCAGCCGAAAGCTGAAGAGCTTTATCGACAATTGAGGACGGGGTGCAAGCGTTGATTGGCTTGACAAATTTCCATGGCAGGGGTAGGAATCATTCGCATTGATTGGGGCCCATAGCTCAGTTGGCAGAGCCACCGGCTCATAACCGGTCGGTCCCTGGTTCGATCCCAGGTGGGCCCACTTAAACTCAAACTCCGGCGCCGTTCGTCAGCCCCTAACGCCCGGAGAACTCAACGGCTGTCGGCGTTGAGAAGAAAAGGCGATTCGGCGTGGTGAGACTCCGGCTACCGCGCCTTTTTTTATGCCCTTGGCGGCGTGTGGCCGCAAGGAAAACCGCATGACTGCAACCGTTGCCCATATGATGCGCCTGCTTGACCAGTTGGCTCCCCCGCACCTGGCGGAGTCGTGGGATAACGTCGGCCTGCAAATCGGTAACCGCAACTGGCCGGTTAAGAAAGTATGGACAGCTTTAGATCCACTTCCTGAGGTGGTGGCAAAGGCCTGTGAGAACCATGTGAACCTTCTGATCACCCACCACCCGTTGTTTTTCAAGCCGACGGCGCGCATCGATTGCCAATCGCCCTTGGGACGGGTCGTTGAAACGGCCCTCTCCAGTAAACTGGCAATCCTTTGTGCCCACACCAATCTGGACAGTGTGCCCAATGGTGTCAACGATGTGTTGGCCGGACGCATGGGACTTGAAGATCTGGTGGTCCTTGGTGAGCCTGCCGATGTCGGCTTGAGCAAACTGGTGGTATTTGTACCCGCCACCCACGTAAGGGCGGTTTTAAAAAGCCTTTTTGCCGAGGAAGCCGGTCGCGTGGGCAACTACACCTGCTGCTCCTTCCGTTGTGAGGGTGTGGGCACCTTCCTGCCGGGAGTTGGGTCCGAGCCGACCGTTGGTAAAGTTGGCACCTTGACCGAGGTTCGGGAAAACCGGATTGAAGTCCTGACGGACAATGCGGATCTGCTGATCGATGCAATAAGAAAGGTGCATCCTTATGAAACCATGGCCTGCGATGTCTATCCGCTCAACGCCCGCGACCGGCGGACCGGCTTGGGCCGGGTGGGAAAGCTGGCGTCACCGTTGCCGCTGGACCTCTTTGTCCAACACATCAGATCGGCACTCAAGCTGCCCTCGGTTAAAGTCGCCGGAGATACACAGTGGCCGGTAGAGAAGGTGGCAGTATGCTCAGGAAGCGGTTCCAGTCTGCTCAACGCCGCCATTGCTTCGGGTGCCCAGGCCTATGTAAGTGGTGACCTGGGGTATCACACGGCCAGAGAAGCCCAGCAAGCTGGTATCGGGCTTGTCGATATTGGCCATTTCGGATCGGAGCACATCATCGTCGATGTCCTGGCTAAAGCCATGCGCGACCTGGTGGCAGCGGCCGGCATGTCGGTCGTCGTGGAGGCCAACGACATGGAAACGGATCCATTTTATTACCTGTAAAATCGGGCATGAGAAAGGCAGGCATGAGCAATATACAAGAACAGATCGATATCCTGATTGAAGTGCAGGACGTCGAAGGCGAAATCCTGCAAGCCGATCGGCAGATCCATGCTTTGGACAAGGAGGCAGCTGCGCTGGATCATGCCGCGCAAGAACGGGAAGCGCAATTAAAAGCTGAAAGAGTGGCTCTTGAAGATCTCCGGAGGCGGTATCGCGAACTTGAATCTGAATCAAAAATCAACGCAGATTTGATTTTAAAAAGCAATGAGAAGCTCCGGGCGGTTAAGACCAATAAAGAGTACCAAATGACCCTCAAAGAGATTGAGGATGTCCGCAAGAAGAACTCGGCAATTGAAGATCGTATGCTCGAAAAACTGGAAACAATAGAAGAGACTGAAGCATCGATAAAGCATAAAGAGATTGCATTATCCGAATTTTTACAGTCATGTTATGAGAAAAAGGATTCACTGATTGCCCAGGTCAAGCGTGAGCGGCAGACAGTCCATTCACTTAATGAAAAAAAAAGGCAAATCAGTGCCAAGGCGGATCCGAAAATGATCATCGTCTTGGACGATGTGAAGAAAAAAGTGCGGGGGATGGCGGTAGTGCCAGCCCAGCAGGCCATTTGCATGGGCTGTCATATGAATATTCCGCCGCAGTTGTTCAATGAGCTTCAGCGATTTGATGCGGTCCGCTTTTGCCCCCATTGTCATCGAATCATCTACTGGAAGGAACCAGTTGACGAATAGCGGTTGGAGTAGATCAGGCGATCGCTGGTTCCGTTTCGACGGAACTGGAGGAAAGTCCGAACACCAAAGGGCAGGGTGCTCCATAACGTGGAGTCGCGGCGACGCGAAGGCAAGTGCAACAGAAAGCAAACCGCCCCGCTGATGGCGGGGTAAGGGTGAAACGGTGCGGTAAGAGCGCACCAGTTCTTCGGGTGACCGGGGAAGCTGGGTAAACCCCACCCGGTGCAAGACCAAATAGGGGGGCGTATGAGGATGGCCCGTCCAAGCTCCCGGGTAGGTCGCTTGAGGTGCCGGGCAATCGGCATCCCAGATGAATGATCGCCGCCTTCGTTTCGGGCAACCGTCCGAGGGAACAGAATTCGGCTTATGAGCTGCTCCAACCGCTATCCCGTTTTTTCCGGCGTCAACGACCACCCGCACAGCGGGCGGCCTGAATATCCGGTCAACGGCCGGAAAGGCAGAACACGTCCGAGCATCAACGGTTGCGGCTGCTGCCGGGTGCAATGCACCCGGTTTGAAAAAACCGATCAAATTCAGTCCAACATCCCAATGGCTAATCGCGGAGCGCATCGTGAAAATTCCTCATTGCGAGATCTCGTTTTCCGAGAAGGTCAGGCTATTCTCCTCGGATTACCTTAAATGCTGCACCTACATCTCCAACCAACAAACACCAGACTACGTCTACACCAAAAAATTGTATTCAAAACTGATCGGTACTTCTCAGGTTTTGGAAGATTTTTTAGATTTTCACGGTGCCAAAAACAGTGAGGATTGGTATTTTTATAGAGAGTTGTGTGCCGCCATCAGGCATCTTAGCTTGGGTGCCTATTGTCAGAAGCATATTCTAAACCGTCTCATATTCTACGATATACCCGATAAAGAAACCTTCCGTGAAAAAGGTGAAGAGACACTCACTTTTTTAAACGACACGCTCCGGGAGCTGGCTCCAGTCATTATTGATGAGGCGTTGCGACTGACTATCAAGATTCCGACGGGCACATTCGGGCCTGATGATTTCCCCGGTATTACAACCGGTGAAATGCTTAAATACGACATCGATGACGACGCCAAGGATGTCCAGAAGCGCAACATTGTAAAAATCGCCAGTGATTTTCTATCCATCGCCGCCAGTTTTGATCCCTTGGGCTTCTATGAGCCATATAAAGAAGAGGAGTTGGTTGTCCTGGTGCCCGATAAAGTCAATGAAGTGGAGGTCCGCCGATTCGAAATGCTGGTCCACAATTTGCAGTCTTCATTTGACACGTACGTTATTCACGGCGGTTTTCGATTCGGCGACCGAAAGCTCAAATCACTGAGAAGTTTTTTCTCAATTGTCTTTCACCTGCTGCAGATGATGGGACGACTGCTTCATTTCTACGAACGGCACCTGCATGAGGCCGGCT
>JASFFF010000304.1:0-5163 GCA_050124445.1 Desulfosarcina sp. | reverse complement strand
TGACCGGAACGATCGAAAAAAGCGACGGATATCAGGTATTCGTCGTCACCTCTTTTCAGACACTTGCAGAATAAGGATAAAGGGGCTCTCGTTTAAAGTGCCTGAGAGCCCCTTGTCTTCAATCGGAGCATCCATGAAAAAGAAGATCAGAGCCTCCATGCAAACCCTGGTCGGCATTGTCACCCCCTATGCATGGGATGAGAGCGACCAGGTTTCCGAGGTTTCACTGTCGGCGACCGATGATGAAGAATACATCATCGAGAATGGCCAACGCTTTTTGGACCTGGTTCAGAAACCGATCCGGGCCGTCGGTCTGGTCAAGAGCGGTAAAAAGGTCCACCGGGCGATCGACATTAAGAAATTTGAACTGCTGGAAAGCCTATCAGCTGTCGAATGAATGGGATCATGAAATGGTTCCTACCTTGCCCCGGCGGCAATTAGGCACAGGCCTGGAAATGAACTGCCGACACGGGTTCTTTACTTAAAACTGCAGAGAATGTTATGAAGCAAAAAGATTTAGATATGTTTCGCCGGATCCTCGAAACGGAGTTGGCACTTTTGCTGGTAAAATCACAAACCACCGTTGTGGAGTTGTTAAATACGTCCTCAAGCAGTGAACCGGATCCGTTGGACCGGGCCACCATCGAGCATTACCGCAACGACATATATCGGATACGCAGTCGGGAGAGCCGCCTGATCAAAAAGATCAAGTCCAGTCTGAAAGCCATTGAAGACGGGACTTACGGGATTTGTCAGGATTGCGAGGAACCGATCTCAATCGAGCGCCTCAAGGCCAGGCCGGTAACCAGCTATTGTATTGCCTGCAAGAACCGTCGCGAAGCCTTCGAAAGAGCCATCGGACAATGAAGGATCCGGCTATGCCTCGTGACCCTTCAATAATCGCTAAATGGCATAAGCCCATAGCATCCTCGCGCCCGATTGCATTGGGTACTGCCTCCGCTGTTTTTCCATGCAGCCATGAACAGTTGGCAGGCAGAGGGCCGCTTAGAGTATATCAAACAGGTAACCGACTTCCCGATAACGCCTTGAAGCGCCATACAACGCCTGGGAGAGGTTTCGGTTCCACGCATGGCGCTGCGGGTAGGTCCGACTTCCACCGTGTGCATTACCGGAACCTTGCCTCCAGGGTACATGTCGGTTTCAATCGACGGGAACAGGACTTTGAATATGGCGCAACAGGCACCGCATCGTTGGCACGGACTGATCGGCATGGGTTTCCTTTCAGACGAGGGATTATTGGGTATAGGAATATACCGAATTGCAGAATCATCGTGCTGCAGAACTCATACCACCTTCCGGAAGAACTGCATTTGATGGGAATCAGGCCGGCCGGTGAGAATATAGAGGAATTGCACGTTCTGTTTTAAATCTGAACCGGAACTGTTAGTTCTCATTCGTTTCCGAAAAGCATGGTGGTTGAACCGGTTTAATTAAAGAACGAAATAGTGCCAAACGGTCAAACCGAACGAAGCAATGAAACGCTGTTTTTTAAACTTGTCTTTCCTACACGGTTGTGACAAATCCAAAATTAGCCAAAACTGTTTAAACTCGTGCGGGCTCGTAAATGGAGAACAACAGGAGACAAAGAACCGGCTAAGAGCCGCTTTTGGCATTGATTCATGGACACCATCCTATTAGCCACCCAGAATGCACAGACGCAGGATACGGTTCGACGCGCCAACGCTACGAACAGCAGCATCCATGTGGTGACTTCACCCAACGATCTGTGGAAAAGTCTTTCAAGCCGTCCCTGTGACTGCCTTTTCATTGACCTATCCGAAATGGAGGAACTGGCAGCCGGGCTTGAATCTGAAGATCATCCCCATGTGCTGATCGAGCACATCAGGCAGTTGCGCCCCATGATAGGTATCGTGATCATTGTGGCAAACGCTGATATCCGCAGAGCGGTGGCCTACGTAAAACATGGTGCCAGCAACTACATTACCGAGCCGGTAAATGCCGACGAATTGCGGCTGGTGCTCGATGAAATTTCAAGGGAACGGCGCCAGCGGTCCGAATTGGCCTACCTGCGCGAACGGCTCTGGCAGGAAGACACCCGGGATCATGTGTGCACGGACAGCCCGTCGATGCAAAAAGTGATCGATAATGTCAGGTCCGTTGCCCCCACCAAAGCCACCGTGCTGCTTCTGGGGGAAACAGGAACGGGAAAAAGCTTTACCGCCAGAATGATACACCGGTTGAGCAATCGTAAAGATGGCCCGTTTATTAGCGTCCATTGCGGGGCAATCCCGGATACATTGATTGAAAGCGAGCTGTTTGGACACGAAAAAGGGGCCTTTACAGGTGCCCACAGGCGTAAACCGGGCAAATTTGAGTTGGCCTGCGGGGGCACTATTTTTCTGGACGAAATCGGCACGGTTACCCCTTCCGCACAAGTTAAACTGCTGACCGTTCTTCAAGAGGGCATCTACCAGCGTGTTGGCGGTGAAACCGACCAAAAGGCCGATGTGCGCGTCATCGCCGCCTCCAACGGCGACCTGAAGCAAATGTGCATGGAAGGGTTGTTCAGAAAGGACCTGTATTATCGACTCAACGTGTTTCCGATCACAATTCCACAACTTTTTGAACGCAAGGAAGACATCCCCCTGTTCGTGGACTTCTTCATTCAACGATTCAACCAGTTCAATGCCAAGCAGATCCGGGGCGTCCATCCCGACGTTATGCAGGCCCTGATGAAATATGACTGGCCGGGTAACCTAAGGGAACTCGAAAACCTGCTGGAGCGTGCCCATATCCTGGAAACGACCAAAGAACTAAACCCCGAAAGCTTTCCGTCCGAATTGTTCGAAAGCATAGAACCGGTGGCGGAGATCGCCATCGACACCAGCGAAACCCTGGCGGCCGTTAGAAGTAAGGCACTGGCAGAAACCGAACGCCGCTATCTCAAGGAGGTCCTGGCCCGCAACAAAGGTAAAATTAATGCTTCGGCTGCCGAGGCCGGCATTAGCACCAGGCAGTTAAACAAACTGATGCACAAACACCAGTTGGAAAAATCGTCCTTTAAATCGAAAGCCTCCCAGTCGGCTAGCCTGAAGACGGAACTATAAGCACCGATAGACATCTGAAACCTGAACCCTAACCTGAATTGTCGCTTACGACCATGCCCACGTGTTGGGCATAATCGGACTGATATTCGTGCCACCTATATGTTGTCTCCGGAGAAGTTGTGGAAGGCCTTCAACGTTCTGGATTTGAAATATGCCAACAATCCAAAAAATTTCTGGGTTGTCGAACTCGCTGATGGTATCATTCAACGTAAGACCGGCATGTTGCTGAATGTACATGAGGTTCGTTCTCGGAAATACCGACTGATTTTTTGTGCCAATGATGCTTTTGGCGCCATTGGTGGATTGAAAGTTCTTAACGAGAAATATGGATTACAGGCAGATGCGATCTCCGGCGTTCGCTCCAGTTCACCGTTGCATATTCGAGAGCTGTCCTCCTTCACGGACATCCCAGTTTTTAACAATGCCAATCCGAACCAGCAGATGTTGAAACAGTTGCTGGTACCCACCAAAGGGAAGCTGTGAAGGAGAAAAGCAGACTGAAAGGATCGTGGGAGAGATTGATTGTTAACGATCAATCTATCCGTAATGATTTCAGGATTTTACCATGAAAATTGTCCGCGAACTGATTCCCAAAATCAAGATGGTCGCCCCCGGCACTTTGCTGCGCCGCGCACTTGACGATATCATCATGGCCGAGTTCGGTGCGTTAATCGTATTTCTGGATGACATCAGAGAGCAGGAAGACATTCTACAGGGGGGATTCTACATCGGGGCGAGCTTTTCACCGGAAAAGCTTTACGAACTGGCCAAAATGGATGGCGCCATTATCCTCGATGAAAGCGTTTCCAGAATACTGGCTGCCAATGTCCAATTGGCGCCGGACCCCTCGATAGCGACGAATGAAACCGGTATGCGCCACAGGGCAGCCGAACGCATGGCCCGCCAGACCGCTAAGTTCGTGTTGACCGTCTCCAGACGCAGAAAAGTGATTACCCTTTACTACAAAAACCACAAACACCAGATCAGTGACATCAATACGCTCATCGTACGCATCAGCCAAACCATTCACACCGCAGAGCGATACAAGGGCCTTCTCGACAACAAATCGTTGAAAATCGAAGGGGACGAGTTTTTGGATCGGGTGCAACTCATCCAGGTGACTGAGTTGATAAATGACAGCATCGGCATAATGTATCTGCTGGCGGAAATCGAACCCTATGTACTTGAAACCGGAAGTGAAGGTCGTCTTGCGCTCATGCGCCTGAACAGTATCAAAGACGACGTTGCTACTTTGATGCAATTGTATGTCAAGGACTACTGCTTTCAAAATCCTTCTGATCAAGCACTTATAAGTCTAGTTGGCGATCTGAAAACCGTTACACCGGCTGATCACCTAAAAATTGCCGAAATCCTGGGGTGGTCGGTAAAGGGAGAGGCCAATTTGTATGATGTCACGGTAAGACCACGAGGATACCGGTTGCTCAAACAGGTCGCCAAAATTCCGCCGAGCACGGCCGACAAGGTAGTCGACCAGTTCGGGGATCTTGTCCATCTCAGCATGGCCGATGAAGAAAGTCTTCTGGAGGTTGACGGGATTGGGGAAAAACGTGCCCAGTCAATTATCGAGGGGATTCAGCACATGCGCAACCGCAGCATCTATCGCTAATGTTGCGTGAATGAATGGTATCTAATCAATAGTATCGAGCCAGCCCCGGACTGATGGCTTCGAATGGAATCATAGTATCCCATGTCTTTGAGGATGGAAGATCTTTTGTCTTGTCTGTATGCAATTCTCCTTGAATGCCAAGAAAACGTCCGAAAGATCGAACCGCCTGACCTTCAAGCCAGATTCTTGGCGGGAGCGTCTGTTTTTCGGCTACGAGGGTTTTGCCGGTGTTCAGCCTCACCTTCTTGAATGGATGAAAGTAGCTAACCCTGTTCCTGAGAACGGTATGGCTGTAGCTGACCTTGAGACGGACTTTGGAAAAGTCGATCAAAGGCCATAGTTCCAAAGCAAAAGAGAGCCTCTCTTTGCTAGCGGGGATGTTATACAACGAACTGTCAACCGCATGGGATATGAGCGTTTTCCAGATATCTGTGATATCTTTTTCGG
>JASFFF010000303.1:0-5178 GCA_050124445.1 Desulfosarcina sp. | reverse complement strand
CAATTTTTTCGCTTTGGCACCGGGTCAGGTGGTGGGCTATGCCCGCAACGTGCATACCATGGAAGCAATGAGCAATCAGGGCTTCGAAATCATCCCCGCCGACGATATTATTGAAGGGCGCCGGCAACTGGACACGCTGGGCCCGTGCGTGGTCACCCTGGACGGCTCCGAACTGCCGCGGGGCGGTGGCGGTGCCCGGTGTATGACCATGCCTGTCTGCCGCCAGCCGGTCGAATGGTAGGCTGACCGCTATCAAGCGACGCACCAATGGGATCTTAGACCTGAACCATACGCAAAGGGCCGGCTCACCTCGAGGAGACGCACGATGAAATCAATGGGCGACATGCTGCTCAAGCGACAGGCCTTTTCGGAAATCGTAATGGGCAACACGGCGCTGGTCAGGGCCATGATTCAAGCCGGAACCCGCGTGGTCAGTTCCTACCCCGGCTCACCGACACCGGAAATCGCTGCGGCCATCCGGTCCATACCGGCAGCTGATCGACCCTTTTATTTCGAATTTTCAACCAATGAGAAGGTCGCCACGGAACTGGCCTACGGGGCGGCCGTCAACGGCCATCTCTCGACCGTGTTTTTTAAGAGCGTCGGTCTCAATGTGGCTGCGGACACCTTTGTCCAATTGAGCCTGATGAACATTATCGGCGGCATGGTCGTGGTGCTTGGGGACGATCCGGGGGCCAATTCGTCACAAAACGAACAGGACAACCGTCATTATGCGCTGATGAGTTACACCCCCGTTCTCGAACCGGCAGATCCTTGCGAAGTTTACCGCTTTTACCTGGAGGCGGCACGGCTGTCCCGACTGCACGGCATGCCGATTATCCTGCGGCTCACCACCCATGTGTGCCACGCCAAAGAAAAGGTCTTGTTCGACGCCTGGGAACCCGTTCAACCCGACAACACCCCCCGCTTCGATCCGGCCAACGGCCCCTACATTCCCATCACCTCCTTGGCCATCGAACAAAAACGAACGGCTTTGGCCAAACTGGAAGCCGTTCGCCAGCACACGGAAACCACCGAGCTCAATCAACTGATGGACCATGGCAACCCGAATCGCGGCATCATCACCGTGGGGTTGCCTTATCTTTCGTTGATGGAAACCCTGGACGAATCGACGCAGCGGCCCGACATCCTCAAGCTGGCCTATGCCCATCCGCTGCCGCGCGAAACCATCGCGCGGTTTTTAACTCAGCACCGGGAGGTCAAGGTTCTCGAAGAGCTGGATGACCTGATGGAAAACCAAATCAAGGCCCTGGCCTTCGACCGTCAACTGGCGGTGAGAATCATCGGAAAAACCCACGCCGAGGATTGGATCGGTGAGTATACGCCGGACAAGGTCCGCCGGGTGCTGGCCACCTGCTGGCCGAACATGCTGGCACCGGCGCCGGTGGAGAGCGCCGGTGCCCCGGCCCCCCACCGACCGGCCCAGATGTGCCCGGGATGCGGTCATCGCAGCGCCTTTTATGCCATCAAACAGGCCCTTGAACCCACCGACATCACCGTGGCGGATATCGGCTGCCACACCTTGGGATTTTTGCCGCCATACGAAATGGGCCAGCTGCTCATGTGCATGGGGGCATCCACGGCCATGGGCAGCGGGCTGCGCCTGTTCAATACACGCCGCAAGGTGGTGGCCTTCATGGGCGATTCGACCTTTTTTCATGCTGCCTTGCCGGGCATTATCAACGCCCTGTATAACCGGCATCCCATTACGCTGATTCTCATGGAAAACGGAACCACAGCCATGACCGGCCACCAGGATCATGCTGCCACGGGAAAAAATTTCAACCAGGTGACCGACAAAATTCCCGTACGGCAGGTGTTGGAAGGCTTGGGTGTTGAGCACATATTCGACGTCGATACCTACCAACAGGCCAAATTGGCTGATTTGGTCACCCGGGCGACGGCCATTGATGCGTTCAGCGTGATTATTGCCAGGCATCCCTGCATGCTGAAATTCACCCGTGAGCAGCGACGATCTTCCAATTATCAACAAAAACATGTGGACATCGATCAGACGGTGTGCGAGCGCATTCATTCATGTGTGGAAAGCTTTGGCTGTCCGACCTTCACCCGGGACGCCGCAGGCAATGTTTCCATCAACACCGACCTGTGCATCGGTGATGGATCGTGCATCCAAACCTGCCCGAGCAATGCCATCATAGCGGCGGGTAAAATGCAAAAACAAGCTAAAAACGGTGCCACATGAAGGCCTTTAACATTTATCTGACCGGTGTCGGCGGCCAGGGGATTGGCCTGATCAGCGAGATTATCATCCGGGCGGCGGATCACGCCGGCTGCTCGGTGAAAAGTGTGGACACACACGGTCTGGCGCAGCGCGGCGGCATTGTCGTCTCTCAAATACGCATGGGCGATGCGATTTACTCCCCCCTGATACCGGCCGGCAAGGCAGATCTGGTAATCTCCCTGGAGCGCCACGAAGCCCTGCGGGCGGCCGCTGAGGTGCTCAGGGCCAAGGGCTGCTTGGTCTATTACAACACCGTCTGGCAACCGCTTTCCGTGCGGCTGAATGAGGTGCCTGAAGTGACAGAAAGTGACCTTTGTGATCTGTGCAGCCGCCGGGGCATTCGCTTGATATCCGTATTCCAGGAAGATCTGGCGGATGTCCGCATGCAGAATATGGTTGTGCTGGGCAAGATTCAGCGTCACCAGCTGATTCCCGCCATCGAACGGGACCATTATCGCAGCGCCATGGCCGACCTGATGACCGGCAGCATGCTCACGCGCAACATGGCCCTTTTTTCGCAGCAGACAGGTGCTGGTAAGCGGGTCTGATTACAGGCTTGGAGGGTAGCCATCGGCGCCAGCCGGCCGGCAGATGAAGAACCTCGCAAAACGCTGCGGCCGACGGCTACAGATCCGGTCCAAAGGCGCCGGCCAGCAGCGCTTCCAGTTCTTTTTCCGTCAACAGCTTCTTTTCCAGCACCAGGGTCTTCAGATTTTTGCCGCTGCCAAGCCCCTCTTTGACCAGCGCCGCCACCCGGTCGTAACCGAGGGTTGGATTCAAGATGGTCGCCAGACCGGCGCTGGTTTCAAAATGCGTGCGGCATTTGATTTCATCTGCCTCTATGCCCCGGACACATTTTTCATCGAGCATGGCGCAGGCCCGGATCAGCATATTGAAAGCCTTCACCAGATTGGTACCGATCAGGGGCATGTGGGTATTGAGTTCCAATTGACCCAAACCGCAAGCCATGGCCACGGCAGCGTCATATCCGACCACCTGGATGCAGACCATGTTAACCGCCTCGCAAATGCTGGGATTGACCTTGCCCGGCATGATCGAAGACCCCGGCTCCACCGGCGGCAGACGAATATCGCCGAGCCCGGTATTGGGCCCTGAAGCCAACAGACGCAGATCGTTGGTTATTTTAAGCAGGTCCAAGGCCAGCAGCCGCAGGGCGGCCGACATCTGACCCATATCGGTCATGAACTGAGTAATTTCGATGCCATTGGATGGGGTCCTGACGGTCAAGCCGGTAGCGTTGTTTAACGCAGCCACGATGGTCTCTCGAAAGGCGGCCTTGGTATTGATTCCGGTCCCCACGGCATTGCCTCCGACACCCAATTCCAAAAGAGCGGCACTGGCGGAATCAAGGCGTGTTTTGGCTTTTTCCAGAGCAGTGGCATAGGCGCCAAACGCCTGGCCCATGGTGATGGGCACCGCATCTTGAAGATGGGTGCGGCCGCTTTTGGCAACGGTTGCAAATTGTTTTGATTTGACACCCAAAGACGCTACCAGCCCATCGAGGGCCTGGCCCAATTGATGGTTGAGCTGGAGCCCTGCCAGGCGAATGGCCGATGGAAATACGTTGTTGGTGGATTGCCCCTTGTTCACATGATCGTTGGGATGAACCGTCTGCCTATCGCCAGGTTTTCCACCCAAATTCACGGCGGCCAGGTTGGCGATCACTTCATTGACGTTCATATGAGAGGAGGTGCCCGAGCCGGCCTGAAACATGTCGATTGGGAACTGGTCATCATGGGCGCCGGAGAGGATGGCTTCGCAGGCACTGCGAATGGCGCTTGCGCGTCTTTGATCCAGAAGCCCGAGCGCTTCGTTGGCCGTGGCGCAGGCGGCCTTCAATCGCACCATGGCGTAAATAATCGCCAGGGGCAATGATTCGCCGGCAGCATTGAAGTTCTCCATTGAACGGGCCGTATGGATCCCATACCAGGCATCATCAGGCACCGATTTTTCTCCCATCGAGTCTTTTTCGATTCGCATGCATCACCTCCGAGGATAGGTTTATGCTTTGAATTTACGGCAACGATGAACCGTGTCAAGCAAGTTGGCATCTGCACCCCGAACGCGGCCCCCTTGGGGAATGCCCATGGTTGCCGTCGTATGTTGATGCCTGGTCGTTGTCCATCGACAAGAATGATCGCCGAAACAGATGCGTAGACGTCTCGATTGATCCCATAGTCGACACCGATCGCTGCGATGGGTCGCTTGACTTTGAAGGAATCGTCGCCATGTTTGCGTAACCCATTCATTGACCAACCAAGGAGCTAACAATGGAAAAAGTTCAAAGCGGGCTGTTTGTAAGCGTCGACTACACCGGGTCCCTGGAAAGCGGTGACGTTTTCGATTCCAGCCAGGGCCGGCAGCCCCTGGAGATTCAAATCGGCTCCGGACGGGTGATTCCCGGATTCGAATCGGCCCTCATGGGCATGTCGCTCAACGAGACCAAGACCTTCACTCTCTCTCCCGAGGAGGCTTACGGGCACCGGGATGAGAACCGTATGCACGATTTCCCCCTGTCCGATGTTCCTGAGGGCATGCAACCTGAAGTCGGACAGACCCTCACGCTGAACACTCCTCAGGGTCAGCAAATACCGGCACGGGTTGACAGCATCGATGACGAAAAAGTGGTTTTCGACCTCAATCATCCCCTGGCCGGCCAAACGTTGACATTCGAGATCGAAGTGGTGGGCATCAGTGAAACCGCCACCCAACAGCCTTCGGCCTGTGGTTCCGCCTGTAGCAGCGGCGGTTGTGGCTGCGACGACGCAAACTGCGGGTGATTGCGACACGATGCCCGTGACCCTCCCTTGACCCCGGTCAGCGGTCATCGCCACCGGCACCGTTGTTGAATCATCAATGGCGCACGTTGAGTTAACGACCATGCGCGTGGC
>JASFFF010000302.1:0-5179 GCA_050124445.1 Desulfosarcina sp. | reverse complement strand
TGCCATGGTGGCCATCATCATTATGGCTGCGGCGGTCGAATTCGGCGCCAAGCCCATTAACATGCTTCGTCTGGTGACCATCATCACGCTGGTGGCTGCCGGCTCGATGATTTTTCTACGTCCCTTCATCCCCTCCCTGCCTTTCAAAGTCGGCCAAACCATCAAAGCCGGTGACCTGCTGGGCAAAGTCGAGGCGATCACCCTTCTCAACACCCGCTTGAGAACCTTTGACGGCAAGACCTTTTTCGTCCCCAATCGTCAGATTCTCAACGACATTGTCATCAACTACCATTTCACAGAAACCCGCCGGGTCAAGATCGATGTCGGCATCCGCTACGATCAGGATCTGATCAAAGCCGAACAGGTGTTGGAGGCGGTGATGGTCGAAGATCCGCGGGTTAAGACCAAACCCGCGCCGGCGGTTTATACCCTCAATCTGGCCGATAGTTCCGTGAACATAGGCGGACGCTGCTGGGTGAATAATAAAGACTTTTGGGTAGCCCGCTGCGATCTGATAAAGAAAACCAAACTGCGGTTTGACAGCGAAGGTATCGAATTCGCATTCCCGCAGTTGGATCTGCACATCAATTCAATGCCGACAGCACTTAAGCAAGCGGATGCTGCGGCCGCATAAAATCAATTGAGAATTGGCAATGGTGAACCGGCTAACCAGGGCACCAACAAGGAGAACCCAATGAAAATCGCCGACGGATTAAAAATCATTGAAAACGGCTGGATCCGCAAACCCAAAGGGTTTCGCGTCAGTTTCCAAAGGCAGACTGAGAGCGGTTTGGAAAACGGGCTTTCTCCACCTCCCGGGACGGCCCCGTTGAACTCGGATGTGACGGCCTGGCGCTATGCCTGGAAGCTGGCCCAAAGCACATCACTGCGAACCGGTGCGCCCCGGGCGGGAGATATGATCAACATCTTTGTGGTCGATCAAGACAACAACCCAATTTTGTATTACGCCACCGGCGAAAAAGAGATATTCAACGAATACGAAGTGGTATCATAACCATATTTATTGTATCATGGCATACATACCGTTTCTTTTTTCTCGAATATCCACGGCGCCTTTTTCGGCATGCAAAAGCATGCAGTAATTAGACAAGGCCCATTGCACGAACCGGTATTCCTGCAAACGTTACCCCAACCGTGCACCGATGGGGGTTACCATCAAAAAGGAAGATCAATGCAAAAAAAGTGGCAACACTGCTCGGCGATGGTCGCACTGACGGCCTTGACGCTGATTGTGGCTGCCGAATTTACATGGGCAGCCGACTACCGTCCCTTGATCGGCCGCTGGCAGCGCACCGACGGCGGCTACGTGATCGAAATCCGCCGGGTGGCAATCGATGGCACCATGGAGGTAGGCTATTTCAACCCCCGCCCCATCAATGTCTATGTGGCCAACGCATCCGAGTTCAAGGATCACATCAAGGTCGAGATACAATTGCGTGACACCGGCTATCCAGGATCCACCTACACCTTGCTCTATGATCCGGACAAAGACGCCCTGCTCGGTTTGTATTACCAGGCCGTTCAAAGGCAGACCTTTGATGTGATATTCGTTCGCATGGCCCACTAATATGGGTTTCCATATCTCTCTGACGGGAGTTTACGCCATGAACGATTTCAAGTCAGCAATCGACAAGAGAAAAGCAGATCCCTACCTGGACAGACGCTCCGGCGACGACCGGCGCAATACCTACGACCTGGAACATTTTACCGAGGGCGGCCTCGAAAGACGGAATGAAAAAGAGCGGCGCGATAAAAAAGAGCGCCGCAAGGATTGCGTCAAAGTGTCCAAATGGTCGAGCGTCTGTCCCAAAGATGAGACCACAGAAAATGATCAATAGGATGCATGTCACATCAACCTGACCCTTTAATTCGTATTATGAACATCTACATTTTGTACTTATAAGGACATCGCCATGAAAAAGTTTGCCGCTTTCATCGGTCTCAGCGCATTGGAAGGATTGTTGGTCCTGCTGCCCATTCTCCTTTTCATCCTCCTGTTAGTGGAGATCTTTGGTCTGGTGGTGGGACTGGCCACGCCCATCGCCGACTTGTTTCCCGCCGGAACGTTCGACGATCCGAAGCACCCTGTATTACTGGCTTTTATCTTGTTGTTTGCTGTTTCGTTTCTCATCGGCATCTTAATGAAATCCGAGGCGGCCACCCGTTTAGGCAACTGGATCCAGGAAAAGACATTGGAAAAGCTGCCCCTGTACCGATTTGTTAAATCCCTGGTTGCCGGTCTGCTGGGTGCTGAAAAATCGGCCAGCTTCAAGCCAGCGCTGTTCGATGCCGGCAACGACATACAGGAAATTGTTTATGTGATCGAGGATCTGGGAAACGGTAGCCTCACAGCCCTTTTTCCCTATGCCCCTACCGGGTTCGCCGGACCGGTTAAGGTCGTTCACGCAAACCGCATCACGCCCTTGGATACGAACCTGGGCGATATGAGCCTGGCGCTCAATCACATGGGTTTGGGAGCTGGGAAGCTGCTGAGGTCAGAAGCCGGAGGTCGGAGGACTGACGGCGGAGGACAGAAGACCGGAGAAACAGACGAACCCTGAACGATGAACGCTGAACGCTGAACCTTGAAAAGAAGGGTCCGAGGGTTCGAGGGGCCAAGGGGTCGAGGGGAACAGATAGCCAAATAAACCACCAACAGATTTAAAAGGCAGAATAATGATTACCACACCGAAATTAGGGTTCATTATCGTCTTACTCCTTTGTGTTTTAGTACCGAGCGGTCAGCCTGAAGCGACTGAAAAACCTGGCCCGCTGGTTACCGTACCATCCGTGGATCTGAATAGTTACCTGGGCATTTGGTACGAGATTGCCAGCTATCCGGCCTGGTTCCAGAAGGGCTGCAGCGGCTCGACAGCCGAATACCGTCTGATGCCCGACGGGCGCATCCGGGTGGTCAATCGCTGCTTTAAAAACAGTCTCGACGGTCCCCTGAAGGAATCCAAAGGCAAAGCCGAAGTGGTCGACACCACGACCAATGCCAAGCTCAAGGTCTGGTTTTTCTGGCCCTTCAAGGGCGACTACTGGATCATCGACCTCGATAAAGACTACCGCTGGGCCGTGGTGGGCATGCCCTCACGCAAATACCTGTGGATTCTCAGCCGCACGCCGACCATGGATGACGCCATCTACCAGGGCATCCTCGAGCGCTTGGTCGAGCAAGGCTACGATCCGGCCAAGCTCAACCTGACACCGCAACCGAAGTGACAAGGGAAGGGTTCAAGGATTCCAGGGGCCAAGGGTTCGAGGGCGAAGACAGGAGAACGTCGAACATCGAACGTCAAACATCGAACGGTGAATTAGAAGAAGGGTTCGAGGGTTCGAGGATCCAAGGGGTCGAGGGAAATGCTGAAAAGCTACAAGGAATTAAAGGTTTGGCAGAAAGCATATGACCTCTGCCTGCTGATCTACAAGATGACCAATTCATTCCCACCGGATGAACGGTATGGTCTGACAGCCCAAGCAAGAAGATCCGCGGTATCGGTTCCATCAAATATCGCCGAGGGCTACGGAAGGAAGACAACTGCAGATTATGTTCGCATGCTATACATTGCTTACGGGTCGCTGTGTGAGTTAGAAACACAAATCATGTTGTCCGGCGATTTAGGTTACTTAACGGATAGCTCAGCAAATAATCTTAAAAGCCATATTTCAGAAGTGGAAAGAATGCTTAAAGCGTTGATAAAATCGTTGGAGGAAAAGCACTCGAACCCTTGACTCCTTGAATCCTTGGATCCTTAACTTTTTAACCCTTGACCCTTTGAATTCTAAGTCCCTTGGCCCCTTGGACCTTCGGACCCTTTACTTTTACCTCCCACCGAAAGGAGACCGCAATGCCATCATTTTCTCGCCAGTTGCTCGTCATAGGCACCATACTCACCCTTTTTCTCATACCCATAAATAGTTTTTCAGAAGAATGGAACCTGGAAGAAAAACCCTGGGAGAAATTCGGCGCCAATTTCGGGGTATTTTTATCCAACATGGACACCTCTTTCAGGATCGGTTCCGGCCTCGGTGCGAACCTTGATGTGGAGGATCTGCTGGGGTTGGACACCACTACTTCGGTGTTTCGCCTCGACGCCCTGTGGCGGTTTAGTGAAAACCGCCGGCATCGATTGGATTTTAGCTGGTTCTCCATCCGGCGGGATGGAGAACGCCAAATTTTACAGGATATCACCATCGAAGATGACAATGGCAATCCAATCACCATCGTTTCGGGGACCAATGTCAGCTCATTTTTTAACCTAGACATCTATGAATTGAATTACAGCTACTCGTTCTTCCAGGATGAACGCATCGATCTGGCCGGCAGTATCGGCGCGTACATCATGCCCATGGATTTCGGCCTCAAGATTACCGGCCTGGTCGACGAGGAAAGCTCGGCCAATTTTACAGCGCCCCTACCGGTGGTCGGCCTGCGCATGGACATCGCCCTGACGCCCAAGTGGTTCATCCGCACCGGGGGCCAGGTGTTTTACATCGAGTTCGACAATTTCACAGGATCACTGCTCAAATTCCGGGCAGCGGTGGAATACAATCCCTGGAAGCATGTGGGATTGGGGTTGGGCTTCGATTCCCTGAGCGCTATGGTAGAAGTCAAAGACGACACCGACTGGCCGGGAGTTGATTTCAAGGGCGAGGTGGACTTTAACTACACTGGATTGCAAGCCTACGTGAGACTGTTTTTCTAAGGAGTATGCATGACCCTGATGAAAAAGCGATACCCGTTTTATGTTGGTATCACCACCCTGATCGTGGCCATCGTCGTCATCCTGTCAAGCCTGTTTTTATGGATCAGCCACAGAGAAAGCAGACTGGCAGCCATCCAGCTGGCCGACCGCCTCTTCTCAGCGATAAACGAGAAAGTCTTGGAGCGCTACGAGAATGCCTTGGAATCGGTGGCCGTGCTGGCCGGCTCAGCCGCGCGTATGCCCGGCATGGCATCACTGCCGGTTGGAGATGGCCTGTCGCATCCCAGCTTGCCGTTGATGCTCGAGGCGCTGGATTTTTATGAGTACCTCTTCTCGACCTACATCGGTTATGCTGACGGCAGCTTCATTCAATTGACCGCCGTGCGAGATAAACCCGAATACCGCCAACTGTTCGACGCCCCACCGGGTAGCGCCTTTGTGCTGCGCAC
>JASFFF010000301.1:0-5179 GCA_050124445.1 Desulfosarcina sp. | reverse complement strand
TGGAAAATTATCAGAAAAACGCCAACCACAACATCTGGCAGTCGGCCCTCTCATCTCAAACTTTGATTCGATGTTGGATATGTATTGTCTAACTCAGCATCCTACTCATTGGTATCATGCGAACTTTCTCTAAATTTATATGAATAGGGCAGTTCGATGTCTTTTAAAATTTCGCGTGCCTTATTTGCCTGATCTCTTCTCACCATTACCCGCATTGGCAAAGCATTGAATAGATATGGGGTAATATATCCACCCTGGACAAAATGAACGATGCCTTCGGCGTCCAATTTGGATTTGATCAAAACACGGTCTCCTGCATTATGCGTTTATAAAATTTGGTGTACATTTACCAGAACCAATTTTAAGTGATCGTTCAATATACAATTAAAAACCAACTAACGACAATTCTGTAAAAAAGTGGCTATCTGTTATTTTCGCTGAATCTTTCGAGTATTTAGGCATGGCATCAAAGCTGTGATTCCAGCAATGAGTTTATTCGTTGCACCTTCTCCCGTTCGAATGCGTACTTGCATTCTTCCTATTCCCGCTGGCGTTGAATTTTAAGCGCAAGGGCCGTCTCTTCGACCTGTCGGTTGGTGGTTTATTGGTTCGGTGTGAATAATGGGACTGCCGAACCACGGACACCAGCCTGAGTCAATCGATCGAATGCATCCTCAGCAATTCTTTCTCTCTTTCAGGTGTTGAAAATACAATTTGACATCATGATGTAAATTGCTTTGATTACTCTGTAGAGATTCTATATCGAAAGAGGAATGATTTTATGACACGACGCTTAGTTCGCTGGATTGTCGCTTTGGTCTTCGTTGCTGGCATCGGCCTGTTATTTTGGCATACGACCCGGCCCAAGCCGGTGGATGTCAGCGTCAAGGCGGTCACCCGGGGCATTGTTGAACGCATCGTGACCAATACGCGAGCCGGAACGGTCAAGGCCTGCCGCAGGGCCAAACTGTCGCCCAGTGTGGGCGGCCAGGTGGTCAAACTGCCCATTAAAAAGGGAGACCTCGTCAAGGAGGGACAGCTGTTGTTGGAACTCTGGAACGACGACCTGGTCTCCCAGGCCGTCTTGGCCGAACATGAACTAACGTCGGCCCGCAGTCGTGCCTTGGCCACCTGTTTGAAAGCCGATCTGGCAAAGCGAACGGCGGACCGAATCCTGAATTTACGTCAAAGCGACGTTGCCTCGGTCGAACAGACCGACAATGCCGTAGCCGAAGCCGAATCCTTGCAGGCCCAATGCAAGGCCGCCCAATCGGAAATTGCCGTCCGCCAAGCCCAGGTCGGTGTGGCCCGGGCCAATGTGGCGCGCACCCGGCTGACAGCGCCGTTTGACGGGGTGGTAGCCGAAATCAACAGCGAGCGCTTCGAGTTTGTCACCCCCTCACCCATAGGTGTGGCGACACCACCCGCCGTGGATATTTTGGACAATCACTGCTTTTATGTGACCGCCCCCATCGATGAAGTGGATGCCGCCGACATCCGCCTTGGTATGCCGACGCGCATTACCATGGATGCCTTCAAAGACCGGGTGTTTCAGGGAAAGGTAAGGCGCATCGCCGATTACGTGCTGGACATTGAAAAACAGGCGCGCACTGTGGATGTGGAGGTGGCCTTTGTTAAACCCGAAGCGCATGCGGCCTTGATTGCGGGATACAGTGCCGACATCGAAGTTATCCTTGAGGTGCATGCCGATGTTGTGCGCGCGCCAACCGAAGCCGTGATCGAGGGGGGGCGTGTCTTTGTTTTTCATCCGGAGCCAGGCATACTGGAACACAGGGATATCCGTACCGGGCTCTCCAACTGGGACTGGACCGAGGTACGCAAAGGACTGGCCCCCGGCAATCTATTGGTGACCAACGTGGACAACCCTAAACTTAAGCACGACGCCGCCGCCACCCGAACCAAGGAGCAGCCATGATCCGGCTGGAAGCGATCCAGAGGGTTTTCCAGGTGGGCGAAGAGACCGTCCGCGCCTTGCAAAACGTCAGCCTGAACGTGACCGCCGGCGAATATGTTTCCATAATGGGGCCTTCGGGTTCGGGTAAATCGACCCTGCTCAATATCCTCGGACTGTTGGATCGTCCGGACCATGGTACTTATAGCCTCGAAGATATCGACACCACCGATTTGTCTGACCGCCAGCAGGCCGATGTGCGCCGACACAAAATCGGTTTCATCTTCCAGTTTTTCCATCTCATTCCGCGCTTGACGGCGGCCGACAACGTCGAACTGCCCATGACCATGGCCGGGTTGGAACCTAATGAGCGCAAGGCCCGCGTGGTCGAAGCTTTGGGACGCATGGGTCTCACCGACCGGATGAAACACCGGCCGGATCAGCTTTCTGGCGGGCAACGCCAGCGCGTGGCCATCGCCCGCGCCATCATCATGCAGCCGTCAATCATTCTGGCGGACGAACCCACCGGCAACCTGGACCGTGCCTCCGGCAAAGATGTAATCCAGACCATCGAAGACCTTAACCGCGGTGGCATGACCGTAGTGATGGTTACCCATGATCCTGCCATCGGCCGACGCACCGAACGCCAGGTTCGCATGGAGGACGGCCGCATCATTACCGACAGTGGTAAACACGGATGAAAATCAAAGATCTGGCAAGCTATTGCGCGCGCTCCCTCATGGGATACCCCCTGCGCACCGGCCTGATGCTTTTAGCCATGGCCATCGGCGTGGCCTCGGTGGTGGTCTTGACCGCCTTGGGGGAAGGGGCGCGTCTGTACGTCAGTCAGCAGTTCAGTGCCTTGGGCACCCACCTGCTGATCGTCATCCCCGGCCGATCCGAAACTACCGGTGGACCGCCGCCCCTTTTGGGCGAAACGCCCCGCGACCTCACAGTCAACGACGCCCTGACCCTCAAACGCAGTAGCGCCGTGCGTCGCGTAGCGCCAGTGATGATCGGCGGGGCGGAAGTGTCCTTTGCTAACCGCTCCCGGGAAGTCTTTATCATCGGATCCACAGCCGCCATGTACCCCATTCGTGACTTGGCGATGGCCCAGGGGCGTTTTCTGCCCGAAGGAGATGTAGGCCGAGCCGAGGCGGTTTGCGTTCTTGGACACAAGCTCAAGACTGAGCTGTTCGGGAGTCAATCCCCCTTGGGCGCGTTTGTACGAATCGGCGAGCGCCGCTTTCGGGTGATTGGCGTACTGGCTCAAAAGGGACAGTCCCTTGGCATGGACATCAGCGATGTGGCCATTATTCCCGTAGCCTCGGCCGGAGCCCTGTTCAATCAAACTTCCCTATTCCGCATTCTGGTGCAGGCCAAAGACCGTGATGCCATCAGTCGGGCCAAAACCACGACGATTGCGATCCTGCGCGAGCGCCATGACGGGGAAGACGATGTCACCGTGATCACCCAGGACGCCCTGCTGGCCACCTTTGACCGTATTTTCAAAGTCCTGACCTACGCTGTGGGCTGCATCGCCGCCATCAGCCTGGCAGTGGCCGGGATTCTGATCATGAACGTGATGCTCATCGCCGTTTCCCAGCGCACCAGCGAGATCGGACTGCTCAAGGCCGTGGGCGCCCCCGGGGGGCAGGTCTTACGCCTGTTCCTCTCCGAGTCAGCTATGCTCTCATTGATGGGTGCGGCCGTCGGGCTGCTGGTTTCCGCCGCTTGCCTGCTGGCCTTGGTCCGCATGTTTCCAGATTATCCGGTCAAGGTCCCGTTGTGGGCCCTCCTGGCCGCCGTGGGGGTGGCCTTAGGAACCGGTTTATTGTTCGGGGTGTTGCCGGCACGCAGGGCGGCGCAGTTGGATCCGGTAACGGCGCTGTCGCGAAGATAAATCATTTAAACCGTTGGCCGGTTTACTGTCACACTGGCTAACTAGCAAACAAGCATAAATGCTTTTCATCGACATTTTAAAATTATGTTTCCAAGCGATTGTCAGCCACCGCATGCGAAGCGGGCTGACGGCGTTGGGCATTGCCGTTGGGATTGCGGCGGTAGTGCTGTTGACCTCGGTGGGAGAAGGGATTCATCGCTTCGTGCTCGGCGAATTTACCCAATTCGGCACTAACCTTATCGCGGTAACCCCAGGAAGGGCTACCACCGCCGGGATGTCCGGGGCCATTATCAGCAACGTACGCCCTTTGAGTCTGTCCGACGCACTGGCCTTAGAAAAGATTCCGCGGGTCATTGCCACTGTACCCTTTGTTCAAGGTAATGCCGCTGTTGAGGCCGGATCGCGGACTCGCCGCACCTATATCTTCGGGGTAGGCCCAAAGGTGCCGGCTGTGTGGCAGATGCAGGTGGCCCAGGGTCGTTTCCTGCCCGATGACGACCCGCGCACGGCCCGGGCTTTTGTTGTATTGGGGAGCAAGGTAAAGCGTGAATTGTTCGGCAATGACAACCCCCTGGGCCGGCGGGTGCGCATCGGCAGCGAGAAGTACCGGGTGATCGGTGTGATGCATTCCAAAGGCCAAATGTTGGGCTTCGATCTAGATGACGCCGTCTTTATACCGGCCGGACGGGCACTGGCCCTGTTCGATCGCGAAAGTCTATTGGAAATCGATCTGCTCTATAGCGCCGGAGCCAATTCTCAAGACGTGTCAAAGGATATCAAACAAATGCTTCTGGCAAGGCACGGGTCGGAAGATTTTACGATCACCACCCAGGACCAGATGCTGGATGTGCTCGGTTCGGTGCTCAACATCCTCACCATAGCTGTCGGGGCCCTGGGCGGGATTTCACTGCTGGTGGGCGCGGTGGGCATTCTGACAATCATGACCATTGCTGTGCATGAGCGGACCGCTGAAATCGGCCTGATGCGCGCTCTGGGGGCTGGCCGCCGCCAGGTTCTGGTACTGTTCATCGGCGAAGCTATTGTCCTGGCTAGCCTGGGCGGCCTGGCAGGCTTGGTGATCGGCACAGGCGGTGCTTGGCTGCTAGGCACACTGGTGCCAACCCTGCCCACGCACACCTCTTGGATCTATGTGTTTTACGCGGAGTTGTCGGCCGCCTTCATCGGATTGATAGCTGGTGTACTGCCCGCCCGGCATGCGGCCCGGTTGGACCCCATTGATGCCCTTAGGGCAGAATAACCGTTTAATGCACTTGGGTTGTGATAGCATACCAGTAGATGCAAAAGGGTCAGATTGCATGTATCTGCTATTGACGTTTATATAAATAATTTCAGAATAATAAGCC
>JASFFF010000300.1:0-5180 GCA_050124445.1 Desulfosarcina sp. | reverse complement strand
GCGTCGACGATACTCAGCCCCTCGTGGTGCACGACAACCGGATTCAGATCCATCTCCTGGATCTGGGGATAGGCTTCGATGATCTCGGAACAAACCAGCAGCAGGTTGACCAGCGCTTTTTTGTCGTAGGGCGCTTCTCCGCGGACCCCGTCCAGGATGGGATGGGATTTGGTCTCGGCAATCATGCGCTGGGCCGACCGGCGCGAGATGGGCAGCACGCGGAAGGAGACATCTTTGAGAATTTCCACCAGCACGCCACCCAAACCGCACATGATCACGGGGCCGAACTGATCGTCAATCTTGGTGCCGATGATCACCTCTGCGCCCTTGCCGACCATTGGAGAGATCAGTACGCCTTCGATGTGCGCGTCGGCGCGATACGCCTTGGCGTTTTTGATGATCTCCCGGAAGGCCTTCTTCACCCGCTCCTTACCGGACAGGTTGAGTTGGACGCCCTTGGCGTCGCTTTTGTGCAGGATGTCCGGAGAGACGATTTTCAGGGCCACCTTACCGCCCATGGCCGCCGCCGTCTGGGCGGCTGCGTTGGCTGTGGTAGCCAATACATCGCTGGTAACTGCCGCGCCGTGAAGCCTGAGTAACTGCTTGGCTTCCGCCTCCAACAGAGCGCTGCGGCCCGACCGGTAGACGCCGTCGATGAGCTTCTGGGCGTCCGGTTTGGCTTTGGCTCCCCAATCAAGCACGAAGTTGGATTTGGCGTGATAGCTCTTTAGATACGTGCCGTACTGGGCCAATACCCCGATACACTTGCAGGCCACGTCCAGGCTGCCGTAAACGGGCACCCCATAATAGCGCAACAGGTCCAGGCTATGGGGCTTCTCCGAATTGTACAGGCTGTGCACCACGATGGCTTTCTTGCGGCTTTTGACCATCTTGCCCATCTGATGGGCCGCATCCTCTTCAATCAGAGCAAGACTCTCCGCAAAGCGGATGCCGTAGCCGCCGAAGAGGCCCACGATGAGTAAACCACCAACATTGGGGTCGGCCAGAACGATATTGGCGCAGTCGGCAAAGATGACCGGGTTATCGTCCGTTCCGCCGGCCACGTCGATGGGGTTGCGCACCGAAGCGCCGCCGGGCAAAATGGCCTTTAGCTTGGCCTTTGTCTTCTCACCCAATTCGGGGAGTCTCACGCCCAGATCGGTGAGGGTATCGGCAGCGATGGTGGCATGGCCGCCGCCGTCGGCCAGGATGGCGATCTGATTGTTCTTGATCGGCGGTAGACTGGAAAGCGCCTCGGCCGCCGGAAAGAGTTCATCGGAATTCTCGATCACGATGATGCCGGCCCGTTCGAAGGCGCCTTTGGCCACCTCGGACATGCCGGCCAACGCACCGGTATGGGAACCTGCCGAACGCTTGCCGGTGGAGGACCGACCGCTTTTGAGCAGGATCACCGGTTTGGTCTCGGTCGTCTTGTAGGCCTGTTGGAGAAATTGGCGACCTTCGCGCATCCCCTCAACATACATGAGGATGGCACGGGTATCGGGATCCTGGCGGAAGAATTCCAGATATTCGTGAAAGCGAATATCGGCTTCGTTGCCCACGCCGACGTAGTAGGTGAATCCCTTGCGGCTCTTTAGCTTGGCCTCGGTGATCAGCGTTAGGGCCATGTTGCCACTTTGGGTCAGCAGGGCGATGTCGCCCTTGGGCGCGTTTTTCAGGCCCACCAGGTTGAGATTCTCTTTGAGGTTGATCATGCCTGAGGTATTGGGGCCGATCAGGCGGATATGGTGCTTTCCGGCCACGTCCAGCACATCTTTTTCCAGGGCTTTGCCGGCTGCTCCGATTTCACCGAAACCCGTGGCCAGAATGATGGCGCCCTGAACCCCCTTCTTTCCGCAGTCTTCCAAAACTGAGGGAACGGTGCGTGCAGGTGTGGCGATCAAGGCCACATCCACGTCGCCGGGAATTTGAGAAACGGCGCTGTAGCAGGTCAGCCCCATGATACTTTTTTCCTTGGGGTTCACCGGATAGATCGCGCCCTCGTAGCGCTCATCCAATAGGGTGCGAATGGTCTGATATCCGCGTTTGGTCGGCACTTTGGAAGCACCGACAACGGCAACGGATCGGGCGTTGAGGACGTGTTCCAGGCCCATGATAGTCTCCTTTATGTTGGTTGTGGCCTCTCCACCAAGCATCTATCGACTCATGCCGGCATTCTCGTTCTGTCGGAATTCTCAATTTGGCGCTGCTACATATTCGGCTTCACCATACCTACGGCCTTGGCCTGAGCCACAATCTGCCAGTTGTAAATGGCCACCGGCGAATCGTTTAAAACAATTGCAGTGATCCAAATCCACAATCCTAAAATCCCTGAATCCGCAATTACTCAATTGGTTGTTATTTTTTGCGGTCCTCGAATTCTCGCAAGGATGCCTGTCGCTCCTTGGTGGAAACACAGGCCAGGCAAGCCTCGACTTCAAAATCCATGAGTGCTTCCAGGCTGACCTCCCCCAAAGCCATGTTCAGTCCCTTTTTGATCATTTTCAGAGAGAACATCGAATTGGCGGCAATTTTGGCGGCCATCTCCATGACCGCCGGCATCACTTCTTCATCTGAGACCGCCTGGTTAACCAGGCCGATACGCTGGGCCTCTGCGCCGTCAATATACTCACCGGTAAAGAGCAGCTCGCGGGCTTTCCCCGGACCGACGAGATCCTGTACCAGTCGGAAGGCGCCGCCGGTGACTGAAGAGGTGACTTTGGCTTCGGGGCTGCCGATTTTGGCTGTTTCGGCGGCGATGCGGATGTCGCAGGCCAGGGCCAGTTCGTAACCCGAACCGATGGCATAGCCATTGATGGCGGCGATGGTGGGCTTCTCGAAGCGAATGATGCTGCGGGATACCTCCTGCAGCGCCACCAGGTAGTCCCGGTAATCGTCGATGGAACGGGTCTTGGACTCCTTGAGATCGGCGCCAGTGGAAAAGGCGCGTCCCTCACCGGTAAAGACCACCACCTTGACTTCTTGGTCGTCACGGGCATCGTCCAGTGAGGCCTGAACGTCCAGCCACAGCTGCTTGTTCATGGCATTGAGTACCTGGGGCCGGTTCAGCCGGATGACGGCCACGCCTTCCTTTTTGTCGTAGATGACACATTCAAGTTCCATGACTTCTCCAGTAGTGGATGATGCTTGTTGACTAACGGCAGATGTGACCTCCCTTTGCGCAAAATATCGGCCGGGTCAAGAAAAATTGTCTGTTCAACCCAATTCTTCAAGGGCCTTCCGCATCAGTCGGGCGATGGGCAATCCTCGGGGGCAACGAGATTCAGCCAGTGTGTAATCCTGGCGCATCAGCTGCTGCCGCGTCGTTCGGGAAATGGCGGCGAACCGGCGTTTGGCGTCGTGGGTGTCGCCGTAACTGTGTGCATACATGAGATAGCGCATGACATCACCCACGGGAATGTTCCCGGTGACGGCGTTTTCGCAGATCTGTGTGCAGCCGGCGCAGTAGTGTGAGAAGGTGTCGCTGGCATAGCGCTCCAGATGCCGCCGGTCGTTTTCGGTGAGTGAGGTGCGATCCACAGCTGCGGCGATGTTGGCCATCAGGATCGACATGGTGGGCATTTGGGAGCAGATGGCCGAGATCTGCGGGTTCTCCCACACCGCCTTGAGTTTGGCCTGTTTGTCGGTAAAGCCTTTTTGGACGAATCGGCCTGCCAGTTTCAGATCTTGGGCGGTGGCGGTGGTCACGGCGCCACCGCCCTGGGTTTTCATGGCGGTGAGGCCGATGCCGGCATCTACGCAGGCATCCACCGCCCGCTTCATGTTTGCTTCGTGCATCAGCCTGAAATTGTAGGTCATCATAATGCCGTCGATCCAATCCAACCGGGCGGCATCCAGCAGGCATTGCTGCATGTTGCTGTGGGTGGAGAAGCCGAATAGCCGGATCTTGCCCGCGGCCTTTTGCTGCTCGCCCCATCGGCGCATATCATTGTCCATCACAGCAGCATCACGAATCGCATGCACGAAAAATAGATCAATGTAATCGGTGTTCATTCGTTTCAACGAAGTGGCCAGGTCGCGGCTCATTCCCCGTTGGCTGCGCGACGTGGACTTGGTGACCAGAAATATCTTTTGGCGATCCTTGGGGTAGCGCTGAAAATATTGACCAATGCCCTCCTCGCTGCGTCCGCCACTGTATATATGAGCCGTGTCCCAGTAGGTGACTCCCCAGCGGACGGCCTGCTTGAGCATGTTCTGGTTGGAGGGGATGTCGAACATGCCCCCCAGGGACAGGATGGGGACCTCGATAGCGGATCGACCGAACGGCCGGGTGGGCACGCCCGCTGGTCCGGCGGCCTGGGCCGCCGCGGCAGCGTGGCCCGGTTCACGCGCCGCAAGCGGAGACATGGCGGCACCCAGTCCGGCTGCCCCAGCAGTTTTGATGAAGCGACGACGGGAGATTCGGTTGGTTGCTTTCTTCATGGGATTACCTCACTTGTGTATGGTGTCTGTCTGAACAAGAGATCCTCAATTAAATGAGGGTGTTCGGGGTTCAGGGTTCAGGGTTCGGGGTTCAAGGGTCAAGGGTCGGGGGTCGAGGATTGCAACCAGGCAAAGGGTTGTTCTTCTCATCCTTTTCACCCTATCCGCCTTCCTAATCTCATCCACTGATTCGGCATATGATCCGCATTTGGTAAAACCGATCCAAATTCACAGCAGCAACCGGTGACGGCGTTCGCGGCTTTCGTTCTCTGCAGTCACGCGGATTGCCCGGCGACCCTTAACCGGACACTCGTGTTCGCATACCCCGCAGCCGATGCAATGCACCGGATCCACATAGGGCAGCTGCAGCCGAACCCGCACGTTGATGGGGTCACCCTTGCGCGCCGTCTCGACTAGGGTGGTATCTGCCAGACCAATCCCGCCGGAACCGATTTCGGTAATTCTGGCCATTGGCGGGCGGGGACCATCTCCCAGAGTGACGAAATAGTCACCGGTGGCAAATTGTTCGGCAGGCAGGGCCGGACCGTCGAACAGCAACCGCTCATTCAGCATGCCTTGAAAACGCAATGTTCCTTCCAAACGAACCGGCTGGAAATTGTCACGGGTGAAGATGGCTTTGGGGCTGACCGGACAGTTTTCTTGACAGACGATGCAGGGACGGTCCATGGCCCAGGGCAGGCAGCGGCCACGATCGACAAAGGCCATGCCGATGCGGA
>JASFFF010000299.1:0-5192 GCA_050124445.1 Desulfosarcina sp. | reverse complement strand
CGGTCCGGAACTGCACCGTCGCCGGTGCGGTTGCAAAAAGGCGGGAGTCGAAATTGATTTCCTGACTTTTTTTGTGATAATATGCGTTTTTGTTGAGTTAATGATTAATTTATGATAGTTACGTCAAAACTTCCATTCCATGGGTGTTGGTTTTCGGGGACACCGTTTATTTTGACGGAATTTGGCATGAATGGGGGAAGCTGGTGGCGCAGATGGCATGCCGGCATACACGCAACCCACAAAATGGAGACTCCCAGTGAAGAACTATGTTGTCAAGGATTTGATGGTACCGATCTCGGAGTATGCCACTGTTTCCGAACAAGCGACGTTGTTCGAAGCGGTAATGGCTTTGGAAAAGGCTCAGGAGCAGTATCAGCAAAGCCAATATTCCCATCGAGCCGTTCTGATTATGGACAAGAACCAGCGGGTGATCGGTAAGCTCAGCCAGATGGATTTTCTCTGCGCCCTGGAGCCCAGGGACACCAATTTGGACCAAATCAGGAAATTCAAGCGATACGGTTTCACCAGAAAGGCGGTTGTCCTGCAGCAGGAAGAGTACCTGAAGAATTCCCCTCCAATTTTGGATGTGTATTCCAAAGCAGCCAAACTGAACGTGACCGATTTCATGCAGCGCCCCACCGAGGGTGAATATGTGGATGAAAACGCTTCCCTGGACATGGCGCTCCATCAACTGACCGCCGGCTCCAATTTGTCACTGCTGGTAACCAAGGGCGAGCATATCGTCGGCGTATTGCGGTTGTCAGATGTATTTGCTGCCGTCTTTCATGCCATGAAAGAATCCGAAACACGACTATCAGACGGGGAGACAGGATGAAAGAACTCGAAAAACTTTACGATCGGATTATTCAGCGGGTGAACATCAACCTTCGTGAATTGGAGTTCGATGTGCACCCCATGGTCAACCAACTCATTCCAACCGGGCAGATGACCAAGTTTTATGCCTTCTACGGCATCACCCCCCATCATCCCTTGAATCTCGTGTTCAAACATTCCAACCTCTCGGGAAGCTACTTCCTGGGACGATGCCGGGTGACCAACTCCTTGCTCTACAAGAGCGACATCCGTGGCGACGAGTTGAAAAAATGCGGCGACCTGTTTCAATACCAGGAGTTCAATATTCCGGTGGACCAGGATGAGGAGATCCGCATCGATGACAGTTTTCTGATTAAAACCCTGGTCCACAATTTTTCACACGACCCGGAGACCTTGGAACGTTTCTTTATTCGCGATACTGTCTCGACCCATTATGCCAACATTCATGGATCACCTTCCGACGGCTGTTATTTAGGTCCCTTTTCGACGGTGGACCTGACCACCATGCGAGACTGCGTGATTGGCGCTTACTCGTATGTGCAAGCCGGCGAAATCAGCCATCTACGGATCGAACCGGGAACCGTTTGGGTACGTAAACCGGGCGACTTCAATTTTATGTACCGCTATCCCTTGGACCAGTTAAATAACTACATCTATTTCGATCGCAGCATTCCCCCCCAGGGTGTTTTCATGGATTTTGTGGAAGATCGCAAGGAGGCCTTTCAGCGGGTGTTCAGTGTGGTCAATATCGAAAATCCAGTGCCCGTGCCAGCCAGTGCTTCTCTGGACCGCTTTGCCGTGATCAAGCCCAAAACCCAAATCGGAGAAAATGTCCTGGTGGCTCAGCGGGCATTCTTGCAAAATTCATGGTTGGGGAAAGGGGCCAATGCACAGGAAAACTGCTACATCATCAACGCCAAGCTGGAAGGCAACAATGTGACCGCCCACGGGGCCAAGATCATCGATGCGGATATGGGCAACCATGTTTTTGTGGGCTTCAACAGCTTTTTACGGGGGCGTCCAAATGCGCGGTTGACCATCGGAAAAGAGAGTGTTGTGATGCCTCACACCATTATCGACGTCCGAAAACCGCTGACAGTCCCTCCTGGAAGCCTGGTGTGGGGGCTGGTAAGAAATTCAGACGAACTCCACGCCCACAGCATGCCACTGAAAGAATTTTCAAAAATCGATACCCGGGTATGCAAGGGCAATATGCTTTTTGAAGGCAGTGGTGCCGGTTTCGTTACCGCTTTCAAAGAGCGGATTCACCACATTCTGGAAGCCAATGGCGCCTTTTTCAACGGCAATGCCAATCGCGGACATGCCCAGCGCAACCAGAATATTTCCTTCAACACCATCCAACCCTATCCCGAAGGAGAAAAGGAAGGGATGTACCCGACCATTATTATTCAGCCTTAAAAAAATCACAGGCCCTGTCAATTGGTGTTGACAGGGCCTGTGATAATTAAAGGTCAATTGCCAGATGGTTAGTAGGACATGCCTTTCTGGGCCCAAGCACCCACCCGACCCCACACCGACCAGTTATCCTTTGATCGGTTCACTTGAAATAATTTAACAACGCATGCAGATTGGTCATTGGATGCGGCGGACAGCCGGGAATGAACAGATCCACCGGCAGCAGGCTGTCCAGACCTTCGCTGACTTCGGGACTGCCGCGGAAGGGGCCGCCGGAGAGGGTGCAGCTGCCCACGGCAATCACCACGCGCGGTTCAGGGGTGGCCTCGTAGGTCTGCAGCAGAGCGGTCTTCATGTTGCGGGAAATGGGACCGGTGACTACAATGCTATCCGCGTGACGTGGTGATGCCACGAAATTGATGCCGAACCGGGCCAGATCGAAGAACGGGGTGGCCAGCACGTTCAGGTCGGCCTCGCAGGCATTGCAGCCGGCGGCCGACACCTGCCGCAATTGCAGAGAGCGACCAAATAGCTTTTTAAAGTGCTGCCGGGAATGCGCCGCGAGGTCAGGGATATCACCCGTAGTGATCAAGTGCTCCTTTTCGGCAACCGAAACGGCAAAATCCTGAGTGAAAGTGACAAAGCGGCCTTTGGATAGGCGTTCGCAGGTGCCGCAGAAGACGCAGCGCCCCATGTCGATGGTCTTCGCCACCGGGTCGATGGCGACCTGGGGGCAGGCGGACGCACATGTGGCAACCATATCTGTTGCTGCATCGACGTTGATTTCAGGGCGGCCGCGGTAGCGGGGCAGCAGTTTGACTGATTCTTTCGGGTAGCGGGACGTTTTACATCCCTGCTCAAACCTGTTTTTCAGCACTTGTAACATGATGGTTTCGCTCTGCTGTTGGTTGGGTTGGCGTACAAACGCTAAAGATCGAATCCGCAATAGGACAGGTTGTAGCTTTTGTTGTTCAACGGGAAGTCGGAAATTCCCGTATCCCTTAAGGACATGGAGAGCCCGTTCCAGTTGTGAAACGAAGGATCCTTGACCTTGTAGCGCATTATTTCGCCGGCATCACCGGTGAGGATGCAGTGGGACAGTTCTCCGCGCCAGGCTTCGTTGAGTGTTACCACGAACGAATTCGGGGCCGGATCCATGGCGGCAACGTCGATGACCTTGGTTTCCACCGGGTTGGTCAGCAGCGATTCGATGATGTCGATGGACTGCATCACCTCGTCAGCCCGTATCTTGGCACGGGCATAAACATCCCCAGTGGACTCGGCATGTTCCGGAATGTCGATCTGATGGTAGTGTTCACTGGGGAAACACCGCCGTACGTCGTAAGCCAACCCGCAGGCGCGGCCCGCCGGGCCTACCAGTCCCAACTTTTCCGCATCTGAACGACTGACCGTCCCGCAGTTCTCGAAACGGGAACGCACACTGGAGGTGCCAAAGAGCAGGTCGATGGTGTGCCGAACCTGGGGCTTGAGTTCAGCGATGCGGGCGGTCAGATCCCTTCGATTTTCGTCATTCATAGGGAAGCGCACACCGCCGGGGCGAACCAGTCCCTTGCCGAATCGGTTGCCGCAAAGCAATAGGGTCATGTTGAGGAAATCGCCGCGCATGCGGCCGCAGTAGTTGGCCGGTGGCAAAAAGGCCACGTCAGCGCTCAGGGCGCCCAGGTCTCCGACGTGGTTGGCAATGCGTTCAAGTTCCAGCCCGATGGTGCGGATGATTTTAGCGCCCTCATCGGTCTGGTGGCCGGCGAGTGACTCCATAGCCTGTGCGTGGCACAAACTGTTGCCCACAGAGGTGTCGCCGGCGATGTTTTCGGCGATGAACGGCAACCGCTTTGGATCTGCTTTGAGGAGCAGGTCCTCCGCCCCCCGGTGCTGGTAGCCCAGCTGAATCTCCAGATTCAGCACGCGTTCGCCGATGCAGTTGAAGCGGAAATGGCCGGGCTCGATCACGCCCGCATGCACCGGGCCAACCGCCACCTCGTGTATCTCGTCGCCTGCTACTGAATAGTAGGGATACTTGCCGGGGATGTCTTCGGTGTAGTCGTTACCGAAAACATCGTCGACCCCGCGCCAATTGGCGTGGTAGCGGACCATCTTCATCCATGGGTGATCGTTGGCAACAATCCCGTACTGTTCGGCGATTTCCCGCTCGAACAGGTGAAAGTTCTCACACGTGGCTGATAGGGCAGGGTAGCTATCTGGGGCGTTGCATGAGGCCACGAGCAGCTCATCGGTTCGCAACACGCAGATCAATCGAACACGGCTGTCTGATTCAAAACCAAAAAGATGGACCACCTTGCCGCCGCCGGAAACAATCGCTACCGCCTGAGTGGAAAAGTCATTGAACGAGAGGTGTGGGATGCTTGCCAGGGGGATGGCCTCCCCGTTGGCGATGGTTTTAAAATCCATGGTCATCAAAATCCTCCGCCGATGGCATTTACCGCGTGGATAATGGTTTGGTACAAGGTGTCCGGCATCCAGAAGCAAAGCACCAAAGAGGTCAACAACAAGGCATATTGGGGCCAAACCAGATTGGCCGTCTCTTTGAGCTGCCCGGAGGCGTCGCTGGTGGAGAAAGAAATTTTCATGATGTTGTTGGCAAAGCCGGCAAAGATCACACATAGACTGATGATGAACACGCCGGCAGTGATATGGTTGCCTGCTCTAAATGCGGCGACAACGATGAGCAGTTTGCCAATAAAGAGACCAAACGGAGGAAATCCTGAGATACCCGCGAATCCGGCAAAAAAGGCCGCAAAGGTCTTGGGCATCCGCTTGACCAAACTGCCGATTTGGTCGATCAAGCGACTGCCGTAGCCCAGCAAAATATTTCCGGAGGTGAGAAAAAGGCTAGCCTTGATCAGGCTGTGGTGGATCAGGCAGATCATTGCCCCGTAGGCGCCCAGTCCGCCGATTCCGGT
>JASFFF010000298.1:0-5214 GCA_050124445.1 Desulfosarcina sp. | reverse complement strand
TCTACTAGATTACATGATCAATGTTGATGGTTCCGTAAAAAGGCCGATATCTGCGTTACGCTTCATCCCTCGTCACTGCGGAGTACCTGTAAGTACCCCTCATTCTTCGGGATTCGCAAGCCTTGATCTCGACGCTTTTTACAAAACCATCTGAATTACGACTTTTTACCGTGTTATCAATGTTGAGGTATCAGAAATGCCATGGCGCTGATTACTCTGCGTGATATCTGTCTGAGGGTGGGTTCGCAACCGCTGCTGGACCGCATCAACCTGAATATTGCCCCCGGTGAGCGGATCTGCCTGTTGGGTAGAAACGGAGCCGGAAAAACAAGCCTGATGGAAATTATCGCCGGCCATGTCACTCCGGACGGCGGTGAGGTGATGCGATCGCCAGGCCTGGTTGCGAGTGTACTGCCCCAAGAAATTCCGGCTGACCTACAAGGAACGGTATCGGACATCATTTGCCGACGCAGCGGTCCGTCAGGCGTGCGTCTGGCTACCTATCGGCGCATGTGTAAAAAAAATGACGATGCCAGTGGTGCCGATGAAACGATTCAACATGAACTGACTCAACTTCAGCAGACAATCGACGACGAAAACGGTTGGCAGCTTCAACGGCAGGTAGAACGGATCATCTCGCAGATGAATCTGGCCCCGGATGATGACGTGGGACCGCTCTCAGCCGGAATGAAACGACAGGTGTTGTTGGCCGCCGCGTTGGCCGGTCGACCGGACATCCTGTTGCTCGACGAACCTACCAATCACCTGGACATGGCGGCTGTCGAATGGTTGGAATCATTTTTAAGCAAATGGCCTACAACGCTGCTGATGATTACCCACGACCGCATGATGATTCGCCATCTGGCAACGCGTATTTTAGAAATCGACCGCGGCCGGCTCCACTCCTGGAATTGCGGCTTCGACGTCTATTTGCGGCGCAGTCAAGATCGCCTGGAGGCCGAGAAGAAGGACAGCCGACGCTTCGACAAACAGCTGGCGGCTGAGGAAGCCTGGATCAGGCAAGGAATCAAGGCCCGTCGCCGGCGCAACGAAGGCCGGGCGCGGCGACTGGAGGCCCTGCGCCAACAACGACGACATCGGCGAGATCCTACCGGCAAGGTGCGCATGAACCTCGAAACGGCCCGGCGCAGCGGTAAAACGGTCGTCGAGGCGACCGATCTGAGCTTCGCCTTCGGTGAGCGGGTTATCGTCGACACGTTTTCCTGCACCATTATGCGCGGTGACCGCATCGGCGTAATCGGACCCAACGGCGCCGGGAAATCTACCTTGATTCGGTTGCTACTGGGTGAATTGCCGCCCCGACGAGGCCGCATCAGACACGGCACCAACCTACAGGTGTGCTATTTCGATCAGCTTCGGAGCCAGCTGGATGAAGGCAGAACCGTTAAAGAGAATATCTCACCGGACGGTGATATGCTGGATGTTGGCGGCAGGCGCCGGCACGTTATTGGCTACCTGAAGGATTTCCTTTTCTCTCCCCAGCGATCGCATACCCCGGTATGGGTTCTTTCCGGCGGCGAAAAAAACCGTCTGCTGCTGGCGAAGCTATTCCTTCAGCCGGTCAATGTGCTGGTCCTTGACGAACCCACGAACGATCTGGATGTAGAGACCCTCGAACTTCTCGAGGATCTGCTCCAAGAATACACGGGGACGGTGCTTTTGGTCAGCCATGACCGTGCCTTCATCAACAACGTCGTCACCAGCACACTGGTCTTCTCCGGCACCGGCCGGGTCGATGCTTACGCTGGCGGATATGACGACTGGCTGCGTCAACGACCGCCGATGGATGCACCCGCGGCGGGAGAGGCGATCACCCGTCCATTGAACAAATCCAACGTGCCTCCATCAAGTTCCCGCAAGAAACTGGGGTACATGCAAAAACGAGAACTCGACTTGCTGCCAGACAGAATTGAAACGTTGGAGGCACGCCAGAGCGAATTGTTCGCCACCATGGCCGACCCCGATTTTTATCTTCTGGGTGGCCCGCGCATTGCCGCTGTGAAACAGGAACTGGAAACAGTGCAACAGGCATTGGAAAATGCCTTCAACCGGTGGGCATATCTGGAATCACTGGATACGCCATCTGCCTAATAAGGCGGACAATCGACTAGGCTCAGGCAAAATGGTTGTACCCACCACCCAGGGAGACGCGCTTTCCGTCAGGAAACACGAGCACCCGCTCCGCTGGTGCATCGGTGACCCGGCCAACCACCACCGCATCGATGGCCTGATCGGCTAAGAATTGTCTGTTTGGTTCGGTAATGGAAAAAAGAAGCTCAAAGTCTTCTCCACCTGCCAACGCGAAATCAAGGCAGCGCCTGCCCGTGCGCGTTGCGGCCGCTTGTGTCTGTTCATGAACGGGAATCTTGTCCACTTCAATCTCGGCGCCCGTACCGCTTTGATCACAGATATGGTTGACCTCGGCGGCCAGGCCGTCGCTGATATCGATCATGGCGTTGGCCACGGGTGCAATCCGCGGGGATATGTCCAGTCGGCATTGGGGCGCCACATGTTTATCCTTCAACCAACGGGGTGGATCCATGCCGGCAGCCAACATGGCCAGACCGGCTGCGGAACTGCCCAGATGACCGGTCACGCACAACAGGTCGCCAGGCCGTGCATGGCTGCGCAGGCATAGATTGTCCGGCGACACACGACCCAGCAAGGTGATATTGATGACGATACCGCTGCCGTGGGTGGTATCCCCGCCAGCCAGCACGACACCGTATTCATGGCAGGCTCGGTCCATGCCTCGATAAAGCGATTCCAGCCAGGCAACATCGGTGTCAGGGGGAAGGGCCAGGGAAGCAAACATGAAGGTGGGGATGCCGCCCATGGCAGCGATGTCGCTGACATTGCAGGCCACCGACTTGATACCGATCTGCTGCGGTGTGGCCCAATCACGCCTGAAGTGGCTGGACTCCACCAGCATGTCCGTGGTGACCAGAAGATGGTCATCGCCTGCCATCACGCCATCGATAACGGCAGCATCATCACCAATGCCGGCAATCAGGTCGGGATGCGTGGTGGTGGCCTGTCGGGCCAGCCGTTCGATCAGGGCAAACTCGCCGCCAATATCAGGAATTCTCATCTTGGGCGGCCTCCAGGGTTTGCCTGATTTCCTTGGAAAGGGATACCAGACGATACGGCTTTTGGATGAATCCGCTGCAGGTTCGCAGCGCTCTTAGAACCGTTTTGCCGTTGTGGCTGTATCCGCCCATGACCATTCAGACGCAGTACAATACTATTGGCTTCATCCGAAGAGATCGGGGCAACGTCGGCAACGTCCGGCAATTTATCAGTGGTCATGCGCAATCCTGGCTTTGCAGTGTGGGGTGGATGCGTCAAACACGTTGCCGAGCTTACCCTTTTTTGGGTACACTTCGCAAGCGTTTTAGATAGTTATACTGCTATCCGCATAAAATGATGCCTTGCGGTAACGCGATTGATCAGGGCCAAGAGAAATGTGCAGCAAGGCTTTTGACTTGCGAAACCGCCGGGTTCAAGGCTATGGTGATAGATGCCCGCCCAAGCCGATCATTACATAATACCGCTGATCCATGTGAAGCGGCGTATGGATGGAATGATGATAATCAGTTACAATGGAGTCGCTCCCATCATCGGCAATCATGTGTTCATCGCCCCCACGGCGGTGATCATCGGCGATGTCTCCATCGGCGACCACGCCAGTATCTGGTTTAACACCGTGCTGCGAGGTGACATGGCGCCCATACGGATAGGCACCCATACGAACATTCAAGACAATTGTACGGTTCATACCGATTTCGGCAAACCGGCGCTGGTTGGAGATCATGTGACGGTGGGACACAACGCTGTGGTTCACGGGTGCACCATCGACGCCGGTTGCCTGGTGGGTATCGGTGCCATTGTGCTCAACGATGCCCACGTGAGGCAGCAAAGTGTGGTGGCTGCCGGTGCTGTGGTGCGGGAAGGGTCGCGTGTCGGGCCGCGGCAATTGGTAGCCGGGGCGCCGGCCACGGTTAAAAAAGAGTTGACCGACCTGCCCATGAATCGTTTCGAGCGGTCCGTCGAGCAGTATTTGAAGCTTGCTGGAAACTACATCGATCAGGGCATATGATAAAGGGGTCGGTAAATGGATACCGAAAATCCATCAACGTTGAAGCATGCGTTGCAACAGGCGCAAGAAAACGAGCATCGCTTTCGAGAACTGGCGGCACTTCTGCCTGAGACCGTCTATGAGATGGATTTTTTAGGCCAGCTCATCTATGTGAACGATCAGGGTTTGAAAAAATTTGGTTACAGTCGTGCGGATTTCGAGGCTGGGGCCAACGCCTTGGACATGATTGTGCCAGCAGACCGTCAACGGGCGATGCAGAACATCGCACGCTCTTTCTCCGGCAAGCACCTCTATCACAAGGAGTACACCTGCCTGCGAAAAGATGGCACCACGTTTCCAGGGTTGTTTTATTCCACATTCAGATATCGTAACGGCAAGCCCGAGGGACTGCTCGGAATCATCATCGACAACTCCCACCAAGCAGCCAAAAAGGACCTCGAGAAGCGTGTCAACGCCCGAACCCATGCCCTTAGTGCGGCCAATAAAAATCTGCGTGACGTTATTCTTGAGAAGAACAAGACCGAGCGGGCGCTGAAACAGCACGAGGCAGAGCTGGAATTGAAAACAGCCAAATTGCAGGACTTGAATACGGCGCTTCGGTTCCTCTTGAAGAAATTGGAGCGTGAGAAGACTGCCGTCGAAGAAAAGATAATGGCTGATCTCAGGGATTTGGTTTATCCATACCTAAAAAAACTGATCAACAAATCTCAGAATCGTGAAATCAATGCCCTGGCAAGTATTGTGGACAATCATCTCAAGGTCATCACTTCATCATTTTCTCGGCATCTTACCTCACCGGCAATCAATCTGACGCCTGCCGAGCTTACCGTGGCCACCATGGTCAAAGACGGCAGAAGCACCCGGCAGATTGCCGATACCCTCAACGTGGCCTACAAGACCATTGAAACCCATCGGGTCAATATCCGCAGGAAGCTGGGCTTGACCCGCAAAGGGGCCAATCTGCGCACCTGCCTGATGGCCATGGAAAAACCATTGAATAATACCTAAGTTAAGCCATTGTCGAGCGTGCCGTAGATACAAGGAAGATGACTTTCCGCTATAGTCGCCTATGCGGGAAGGCATCTGACGCCGTA
>JASFFF010000297.1:0-5227 GCA_050124445.1 Desulfosarcina sp. | reverse complement strand
CGGGTGGCCATCGAAATGAAGCGCTATTTTCGGGGTGACTTTAAGCGCATCGGCCACGCCACCCGGGTGGCCCGCTACGCCGAGCGCATCGGGCGTGCTGAAGGCAGTGATCCGGCGGTGGTGTTGTGTGCGGCCTATCTGCACGACATCGGCATTGTCGAAGCGAAGAAGAAGTACGGCAGCAGCGATGTACGATACCAGGAGCAGGATGGCCCGGCCGCGGCCCGCGAGATCCTGGAGCGGTTGGGTGCCAAAGCGTCGCTGGTCGACGAGGTTTGCGATATTGTCGGCCATCATCATCACCCGCGAGATGAAGAGACCCTCAATTTCAAAGTGCTCTACGACGCTGACTGGATTGCCAATTTGGAGGACCGCAAAAAAAAGCATGGTCTGGAACCTGAGAAGATCGAGGCAATCATCACTGAGAAATTCCTGACCGATACTGGTCGTATCGAGGCCAGAAAAACACTGCTTTGATGTCAGCCGAAGTCCACCACTGGCTTCGGCAGCCTAAAAACCGAGAATAGGTGAACCGATGAAAGTAACCCGCAAGATTATCCAAATCGATGAAGAACGCTGCGACGGCTGCGGCGATTGCGTCATATCCTGCGCCGAAGGCGCCCTTGCCATTATCGAGGGCAAGGCCCAGGTGATCTCCGACAACCTGTGCGACGGTCTGGGTGCCTGCATCGGTGAATGCCCGCAAAACGCCCTTCAGATCATCGAGCGTGAAGCCGAGGACTTCGACGAAGAAGCTGTGGAGAAGCATCTGGCGGGCCAGAAGGCACAGGTGGAGAAGGAGACCCTGCCCTGCGGCTGCCCATCGGCCCAGATCCAAAGTATTACTCCCGCTGCCGGTCGTCAGGGGGTCAACATCCCCCACCACCAGAACACCGCCGAATCCGCCTGGACCCAGTGGCCGATTCAGATCCGCCTGATTCCGCCCACGGCGCCCTTTCTCAAAGGGGCCGATCTGCTGGTGGTGGCCGATTGCGTACCGGTGGTCTTTCCCCGCCTGCACTGCGATTATCTGCAGGGCAAGACCGTCATGGTAGGATGCCCCAAGTTCGACGATGCCCAGGCCTATATCGACAAGTTCGCCGATATCTTCGAAACAGCCGGGATCAACAGTATCACCACCATGGTCATGGAGGTGCCCTGTTGCAGCGGCCTTCCCATGATCGTCAAAAAGGGCATGCAAAAGGCCGGTGTGGACATCCCCAGTCGCGATGTGACCATCAGCACCCGGGGGGAGGTGTTGGCGGATCGGTAGCGACGGGTGACAGGTTACCGTTCCCCATCAATCCAGCGCTTTCTCAATCGCACGTGTTCATCCATATCCATTGGATCGCACCGACGGTTCGTAAGTAAATGATCACCCCTGCGGTTTTCAACCGACCCTGTATGGTGCTTCGCCGCCAATCATATTTCCAATAATCTATAGACGGCGATTTTATCCCTTCTCGTGCTTTTGTCAATTCCCGGGTCATCGATATTACGGCACGGCCGCATGCATGATGCGAAACGCGCTGGCGCAGGGTCCGTCAATCCTGCCGTCGCTGCGGGTCAGGTACCGTTCTTCCAGATCCTTCGGGCCCAGGTCGGACATCACCTGCAAGCCCCGCTGCCGTACATAGGCGCGGCTTTGCCCTTCGGGGATGCCGAAGACGAACGGCTCGCCGCGGTAGGAAACCCAAAATGAGAGCCGTCGGATGTCTGGGTAGGTGTCGAAGTCGCCTAGGACGGCGCCTTGGGGCATGTAGTCAAACACCACTGAACTACCCGGTGCCGACGCGGCTATAAATTGCAAGGTGCCGTCTACGGCAGCCGCCGAGATGTACATGGTCACCCCTTCCCAAATGAAAAACGTTTGGCGTTGCGAGTCATAGCCGGCTCTCTTCAGTTCATCGGGGATGGTCTGGGTATTGAAATCAATGGGTACATAGGCCACGTAATCCGGCACCTGCCCCAAGGCCAGTCGGAGGCGGCGCTTTTTCTCTTCAACCATGGCCGGTAGATCGATTTCGAAAAAGCGTACATGCGGCATGGCTCTCCGGAATCGGTAAGCCCGACTGTCGTAGCCGGCCCCCAGGTTGACCACCTGGACCGCGCCGTTAGTGGCGGCCTGTTTCAGCAAGGCATCCATATGTTTGGTGCGGGCATTGACGTAGTAGTTGGTATAGAAGCGAAACGTCTTGGTGATCAAGATGCCGGTCTCGAAATCAGGATGCATCAATGAGTAGTGCCAGTACTCCGGAGCGACCATCTTCATGGCCAGATAGTCGTCATTGCGCACCTTGGGGTCCGGGTGTTGGGCAAAGAGGGCCCGGGCGGCGGTTGTCCCTTCGGCCGTGATGGACAGCATGCCCGACTCGACGCTCCAGGCGGCCGGTGCGAAAAGGAGCAGGATCAGCACCAGGGCCATCAACCGGATGCGGTTGCGACGATAACCAATTCGATTGGGGTTGGGTTGCATGAGACATATCCTCCTTGAGGGCAGCTTTGCTGAATCGACCGACAAAGCGCGTCACCATATAGCTTTATCGACGTTTTCTGTAAGGTGAGAACGACTGTCCGGCCTGAGTAATGAAGTGTCCGAACGACCCTTATTTCTTGATGGCGGCATGCATGATGCGAACGTATGGCGACGGTTTGCCGTCGAGCTTGCCGTTGCTGCGCATCAGGTAGCGTCGGGCCAGATCACCGGCGCCCACATCTGAAACAACGCTGAAACCTCGGCTGGTGACAAATTCAGCCGCCCTGTCTTTGGCGATGCCGAACTTCCAGGGGTGGCCGTAGGAGGCCATCCGCACGGCCTGGAACCGGGCCCATGGCATGTTGGAAAAATCGCCGCGGGCGATGTCTTCCGGAATATAGTCGAAGACGACTTCACTGCCCGGTGCGCCCTTTTCGGCGATGAACTGAATGATTCTATCGACGGCCGCTGCTTCGATGTAGCGTGTGACCCCTTCGACAATAAACAGGGTTTTGAGCGTTCGATCAAACCCAGCCCCCTTCAAAGCACTGCCCATATCCCTGTTGCGATAATCCAACGGTACATAGGCAACCACCGGCGGGATGGTACCCAACGCTTCTTGAACCAGCTCCTGTTTGCGCGCCACGGTTGCCGGCAGGTCCACCTCGAAAAAGCGTACCCCCGGCATCTGCCGAAAGAATCGATACGCACGGCTGTCCAGACCGGCTCCGACGATGACCACCTGCTTCAGGCGGTTGGCGGCTGAATTTCTCAGGATACCGTCGATATGCTTGGTGCAGGCGTTGAAGGTGAAGTAGCTGCTGACACGATAGTAGGTGATAAACTGTTTTGATTTCTCGTAGTTTTCATCCAGAGCGCTCCAGAACCAAAATGCCGGCGACAGAAACTGCCGGGCCATGCTGTCGGGGTTGCGGATCTTTTCATCCGGATCCAGGGCGGCAATGGCCCGCATGCCCGCGGCAAATTCTTCCGTTACCGGGATGTCTCCCAGTTGGGCAGACATGGCAGAGGGCACCGTCAATGCCGCCAATATGAAGGCGGTAATCCAGACGCATGGCGAGAAGTACTTTCGATACACAACGATCATGACTCGTCCTCCTCTGGTTTGGCTGGGTTCTATTTGGTATTGCCCCGATCCGATAGCAGATTGCCTGAAGCCGATGAATTGACACGCTTTGGGCCACGAAGCTCGGGTCGGCAGCGATAGAAATACGCGTATACGACAAATCCGAGTGCGATGGTGGCCACCCCCCATACCACCGGTTCCGGACGGCTTTTTAAGGAGCAATAGATGATCCACAGATTGCCCAGGATAAAAAGCAGCGGTGTTATTGGATACCCCCAGGTCCGGTATGCCGGTGCCGATCCCCCTTGACCGCGACGCAAGCGCATTAAGCCGATGACGGTCAGCATGGCAAACAGTGACAGGGTGAAGCCGATATAGATCAACAGCTTGTCGTAGGATGCGGAAACGATCATGATCACGGCGATGATCGCCTGTAATCCGATGGCGTGGGCGGGGGTATGCCGCCTGTCACTGATTGTGGCGAAAAGGGGAAAGAAAATGCCGTCACGGGACATGGCGTAGTAGACGCGTGGTCCGGCGAGAATCATGGCGCTGAGGACGGAAAGCAACCCCAGGGATATGGCCCCGTTCACCCAGCGGCCGATGCCGGGACCGAACAACCGGGTGCCGGCGGCGGCGGCGACCTCCATGACGCCCCGCATTTCATGGGCCGGCAACGCATATACATACACCAGATTGAGCAGCAGATAGAGGCCTGTAACGATCAGGGTGCCAAGGAGCATCGCCAGGGGGATGTTGCGTGATGGGCGCTTGATCTCAGCGCCCAGATAGGCGGCGGCGTTCCAGCCGCTGTAAGCAAAGCTGATGAAGATCAGGGCGACGGCAAATCGCCCGTCCAGGATACTTTCAAAGGATATTATGTCTTTTGAGAAATGGGTCACAGAACCGCCCGATGAGAAGAAACCGGCACCGATGAAGCCCACGATCAAGGCGATCTTGAACACGGTAAGTAGATTCTGAACCCGGCTGCCCGCACGCAGGCTGTGAATGTGCAGCAGCGATATCAGCAGCACCACAGAAATGGCCAGCATGATCGACGGAGAGATCCTGAATATCGAACCATCGGATAGGCCCACTGCCCCATTTGTATCGGTGCTCATGCCAGCCGCGCTGAGCAGGTAGGTGGCAAAGGCGATGGCGCTTGCCGCAATGGGTGCGGAAAAGCCGACGATGAGCGAAATCCAGCCCGACAAAAAGGCCACCGGTTTGCCGAAGGCTTCACGCAGATAGACATATTCACCCCCCGCCTGGGGGTAGCGTGCTCCCAATTCACCATAACATAAGGCGCCGCAAAGCGCGAATGCGCCCCCAATGAGCCAGCCGAGCAGCAGCATTGTGGAATCGCCGACCTCCTGGAGAATGAAACCGGAGGTGGTAAAAATGCCCGTGCCCACCATATTGGCCACGACAACGGCGACGGCGGAGAAGAGGCCGATTTCTCTTTTCAGCTGACTGGCTGTGGACATGGCGGAACATCCCCTGTTCGGCGGTGGTTCGGGCAGTCATTTGGGAGGCAGGCTGAAGGCAGTGAAGAGACGTGCCCGCTGATCGCTTGCCCTGATGAGGAACCATAGGGCTAATTAGACAAAATGTCAAGTACAAAAGTTGTACAAATGTATTTAAACGGGGGGGCGTTACTCCCC
>JASFFF010000296.1:0-5238 GCA_050124445.1 Desulfosarcina sp. | reverse complement strand
TCATCGCGGCCTGGTCCGTGTATCCACAGCCTTTAAAGCCATCCTGGAGAATCCGCGCCTGCCCGATCCGAACGTACTGGCCGAAACCTTCTCCGATTCCAAAAACCTGCCCACCGCGACACTCAAAGCCTACGGCAAGGATTATTTTCAAAGGCTCGAAAAACGGCTGGCTGCAGCAGAATCGCTGAGAAAGAAACTGGGGCAGGCGCTGGACGTCGAGACCGCTTTGGCCCAGATGACCCGGGAAGAGCTATATGCGGCCTTGGCCCTGGACTATTTTAAAAAGATCCTTGGACGCGACCCGGTGATGGATTCCCACCCCTTTTAAACACATAGCATTGTTTCACCGTTCAACATGAATGAAGCCTGCTGCCGGCCACTCACGATGGATGCGATTGGCGCTTGGTATGTGTCGGCATTCGGGATCTTCAAGAGTCATGGGATCCATCGCGTCCGGTGTGGCTGGCCGCAGCCGGTGGATCAAGAAAACTGGTTCGCAGCAATTTGCTTCGCAATGGCAGTTAGGCTGAAACTGCATTGACTTTGGGGAGATATAATTCCAAAATTTAGTCCGTTCGGATTGCAGAACCGATATCGTTGTTGCCGATAATGGCATCTCGCGGCCTTTGCGGCAATGGCAAATAAGCAAAGGTTCGGACATCCATGAAAAAAACCGTTATTTTGTGCATTCTCGGCGTGGTGATGCTGATCGCCGTCCTCGGCGGCGTCAAAGGGCTTCAGATCAAGCGCATGATCGCCCAGGGCGAACAATTTGTCATGCCGCCCGAAATGGTGAATACCAGCGTGGTGCAATCGGTCTCCTGGCCGTTGGAGTTGGTTGCCGTGGGGTCCTTGGAGGCGGTGCAGGGGGTCATGGTCACCGCCGAACTGGCCGGCAAGGTGGTCAAGATTGCCTTTGAGCCGGGCCATGCGGTCAAGGCCGGCGACCTGCTGGTTCAGCAGGATATCTCCTCGGAATTGGCCCAGCTGCGTTCGGCCGAGGCATCCATGGAACTGGCGCGACTCAATTTGGAGCGGGCCAAGGAACTGCTGCCCGATAATGTGATCACCCGTTCCAACTTCGATACCACCGACGCCGAGTACAAGCAGGCGGCGGCCCAGGTGGATGCCATTCGTGCGACCATCGCCAAAAAGACCATACGGGCCCCTTTTGCCGGTCGGCTGGGGCTTCGCCACGTGAATCTGGGGCAGACCCTCGACGGCGGCGATCCCATTGTCACCCTGCAATCCATGGATCCCATCTATGCCAATTTCCAGCTCCCGCAGCAGGAGCTGGCCAAAATTCGACGGGGCCTCATGGTGAAATTGACCACCGACGCCCTGCCCAAAGCGGTCGTCGAGGGAACCATTACCGCCATCAACCCACAGGTGGACAGCACCACCCGCAACATCCGCGTTCAGGCGACAGTGGCCAATACAAAAGAATTGCTGCGACCCGGGATGTTCGTTAATGCGACGGTGGTGCTGCCGGAAGTGCAGCGGGTGCTGACGATACCGGCAACCGCTGTGCTCTACGCCCCCTATAGCGATTCGGTGTTCGTCGTCGAAGCCAAGTCGGATCAAGGTTCCGAGAGTCCAGCCCTTGTCCTGCGGCAGCAGTTTGTGAGGCTGGGTAAGAAGCGGGGCGATTTTATCGTGGTTGACTCCGGTCTCAAGGAGGGCGAGACGGTGGTGAGCACCGGGGTGTTCAAGCTACGCAACGGACAGGCCGTGGTTGTGGACAACACCCTTACCCCTGAATTTAGCCTGAAACCGAAACCCAAAGAGGCCTGATCACTTGCAAATGCCGGGCATGGAAAAAATCATAATGGTTGCCGGCGTAAGCGTCACCTCGGTCGCGAAACCCGAACCTTGATGAACCCGTCAACCCTGAACCGAAAACCCCATAACCGCTCATGTCCATAACCGATCCCTTCATCCGCCGCCCTGTATTGGCCCTGGTCGTCAACCTGGTGATCATTATCGCCGGCGTGCAGGCAATCGGTACGCTCAATGTTCGTCAATACCCGCGCAGCGACAATGCCGTGGTCACCATTACCACGGTCTACGTGGGCGCCAGTGCCGAATTGGTGCGTGGTTTCGTCACGGTACCGCTGGAACGGGCCATTGCCGCGGCCGACGGCATCGACTACATCAAGTCTGAAAGCGCTTTGGGCCTGTCCACCATCAGTGCACGACTCGAGCTTAACTATGACCCCATCAAGGCCCTATCGGAAATCAGCGCCAAGGTGGATCAGGTGCGCAACGACCTGCCGCCGGAGGCCGAGGTGCCCACAATCAATGTGGAATCGGCCGACAGCCGCTTCGCCTCAGCCTACCTGAGTTTCACCTCCGATATCCTCAAACAGAACGAAATTACCGACTACCTCGTGCGTATCGTGCAGCCTCGCCTCTCTGCCCTGCCGGGGGTCCAACGGGCCGACATCCTCGGCGCCCGAACGTTTGCCATGCGCATCTGGCTCAAACCCGAACGCATGGCCGCCTTCAACATCAGTCCGGCCCAGGTGCGCCGGGCCCTGGCCGCCAATAACTTTTTGGCGGCGGTTGGCCGTACCAAGGGTGCCCTCATCCAGGTCAACCTGACAGCCAACACCGATCTGCGTTCGGTCGAGGAGTTCAAGCGGTTGGCGATCAAGCAGCAGGATGGCGCCGTCATCCGCATCCAAGACATCGCCGAGGTGGTGCTGGGTGCCGAAGACTATGACGCGGAAGTGCGCTTCTCCGGCAAGACCGCCGTGTTCATGGGCATCTGGCCCCTGCCCAACGCCAATTCGGTGGACGTTATCCGCCTGGTTCACAAGGAGATGGATAGCATTTCACGTCAGCTGCCCGAAGGGATGCAGGCGCGTGTGGCCTATGATGCCACCAACTACATCACCAATGCCATCCGCGAAGTAATCAAGACCTTGTCGGAAACCTTGCTGATCGTGGTGATCATCATCTTTTTGTTTCTTGGTTCCCTGCGGACCGTGCTGGTTCCCGTGGTGGCCATCCCGCTTTCGCTCATCGGCGCCGTTTTCTTGATGCAGGTGCTGGGCTTTACCATCAACCTGCTGACCCTATTGGCCATTGTGCTCTCCGTGGGACTGGTAGTGGACGACGCCATCGTGGTGGTTGAAAATGTGGAGCGTCATCTGGGAGAGGGCAAATCACCCCTGGATGCAGCCTTGATCGGTGCCCGGGAACTGGTGGGGCCGCTGATCGCCATGACGGTTACCCTGGCGGCGGTATATGCCCCCATCGGCCTGCAGGGCGGGCTGACCGGGTCCCTGTTTCGCGAGTTCGCCTTCACCCTTGCCGGCGCGGTGACCATCTCCGGGGTGGTGGCCCTGACCCTGTCGCCCATGATGTCCTCCAAACTGTTGACGCCGGGAATATCGGAACGGGGGTTTGCCGGTAAGATTTCAAGAGCCTTCAAACGGTTCACCGCCTTTTACGGCCGCTTGCTGGACCATACGCTGGACGCCCGCCCGGCGGTATACGGAGTCTGGATCGTGGTCAGTCTGCTGGCCGTTCCCATGTTCATCATGTCGCCCAAGGAGTTGGCGCCCACCGAGGATCAGGGGGTCATTTTCGGCATCCTGGAAGCGTCGGCCAACTCGACCCTCGACCAGAACAGCCGCTACGCGGCAGCAGTCAATGACGCCTTTATGAGCGTTCCGGAAACCGAGTTCACTTTTCAGATCACCTTTCCCAATTCCGGCTTTGGCGGTATGGTGATCAAGCCCTGGGAGGAGCGCGATACCACCGTATTCGAACTGGTGCCCCAGGTGCAACAGATGCTCAGCCGCATACCCGCCATTCGCATGTTTGCCGTGACGCCGCCGGCACTGCCCGGCGGGGGGGATTTCCCGGTAGAGTTTGTGCTGGCCTCCACGGCGGAACCGACAGAAATTCTGCAATTTGCCCGACAGCTGCAGTTCAAGGCCATGCAAAGTGGCATGTTCGCCTTTCCGCCCATCATCGACGTCAAGATCGATCAGCCCCAGTCGGAAATTGTCATCGACCGCGACAAAGTGGCCGATCTGGGTCTGGATCTTCAGCAGGTGGGATCGGACATCAGCGCCATGGTTGGCGGCAACTATGTGAACCGATTCAGTATCGCCGGGCGCAGCTACAAGGTGGTGCCCCAGATCAGGCGCACGGACCGCCTGAATCCTGACCAGCTGCGCAACATCTATGTTACCGGTCCGGATAACCAGTTGGTGCCCCTGAGCACCATCGCCACCATCCGCAATTCCACTGTGCCGCGGTCCATCAACCGGTTCCAGCAGCTCAATGCGGTAACCATCAGCGGTGTGCCGGTGCGTCCCCTGGACGAGGCCCTGCGTTTTCTGGAAGATGAGGCGGTCAAAATTCTGCCCAAAGGCTACGTGCTGGACTATACCGGTGAGTCGCGCCAGTTGCGGGCCGAGGGAAATACCTTCATCCAGGCCTTTTCACTGGCAGTGGTGCTGATTTTTTTGGTACTGGCAGCCCAGTTCAACAGCTTCCGCGATCCATTCGTGATTCTCGGTGGTTCGGTTCCCCTGGCCATGTTCGGCGCCCTGGTGTTCACCTTTCTTAAAATTCCCGACCCCAGCGTGCCCTTCTGGACCAGCGGCTGGACCACCACCTTGAACATCTACAGCCAGGTGGGCCTGGTCACCCTGGTGGGTCTGGTCTCCAAGAACGGTATTCTGATCGTGGAGTTCGCCAACAGCCTGCAGCGCCAGGGGCATGCCAAGCGCGAGGCAGTCCATACGGCGGCCCTGACCCGCCTGCGTCCGATCCTGATGACCACCGGTGCGACCATCGCCGGTCATTTTCCGCTGGTGCTGGTTACCGGCGCCGGGGCTCAGGCACGCAATGCCATCGGTCTCGTGCTGGTGGGCGGCATGGCCATCGGGACCCTGTTCACGCTCTTCGTCATCCCGTCCATCTACATGCTGGTGGCCCGCGATCACCGCAAGGATGCATTGGCCGCGGCACCGGAGAAGGCGCTGGGTGCCGGTCGGCTAAGTTCTCAGGAAACCTGATGCGCGTTCTGCCGGCGCCGGTTTGTCGGCAACCAATCCTCGACTGGTATCGCATCCGTATTGAAGAGACCACGAAATGCTGAATATGGAGATGATCGTCTTGGCGCTGTCGGGGGCCCTCATTCTGGTGCTGGGCCGGAGGCTGTTTTGGTTGTTCGTCGGCGTGGCGGGCTTTGTCGCAGGCCTGCACGTGGCCGAT
>JASFFF010000295.1:0-5255 GCA_050124445.1 Desulfosarcina sp. | reverse complement strand
ACCGCGACAGCGAGCGCATTCCCCGTCGCTTGCGGCGGGGTAAGCGAGCGAGTCAAATAAAAGACAGAATTCCTTACGGTCGACGATTCCTCGCAGCTCGCTGCGAGGTTCTTCAATCCGCAGCTGAAACAGATGGCAGGTACGAAAAGCCGGGACAATTCCCGGCTTTTTCTGTTTCGCCAAACCGTCAATATTGATGAACATGTAAAAAGTCGCATTTCCAACGGGTTCGTAAAAAGCCCGAGATCAAGGCTTGCGAATCCTGAGGAATGAGGAGTACTTACGGTACTCCGCAGTGACGAAGGATGAAGCGTAACGCAGATATCGGACTTTTTACGAATCCGTCAATATTGAACCTTGGATGAACAGATGCTATACCTGGCCTCAACCACAGGCGCCCAGGGCGTTGCGCCCCAACCGGGCCCCAAGACCCATTTTTCCACCAACCAACGGACACGGTTTCCATGCAGATACGCAACCCACTGTTCATCCTCATCAGTTTGACCGTTCTGGCCGCCGGCTGTGCCAAACCATCAAATCAGATTACCATTCCCAAAGATGCTGCCCAAATGGAAGTGGATTTTTCCTGGGAAGCGGTCAAACCATGCACCCATGAATCACCGGAGATTCGGGTTTCCGCCATACCCGAGGGCACCAAAGATTTACGTGTTAAACTAAAAAATATCAGTGTCCCGGCATGGAATCAGGGCGGCGGCATGGTGACGCATGACGGCTCGGGGGTCATTCCCGCCGGCGCACTGCGGGTTGGGTACAACGGGCCCTGCCCACCTCCCGGGCAGCGCTACAAGTTTGAATGGTGGGTCATGGCGGTCGATGCCCAAGGCCGCATCATCGGTTTCGGCAAGACCCGGGAGCCATACCCGCCCAAAAAGTAAGCCGCCGGAAGCGGTTGGTGCATGCGTTTGATCAGCGGTCTTGGCAGTCCGGGCAGATGCCGAAGAAATCGAGACGATGACGGGAGATGGAAAAGCCGGTTTCACGCATGAGCGTCTGGGTCATATCCTCAAGTGTCGAAATTTCGGGGTCGATTATTTTTTTGCAAACCGTACAGACCACATGGGGATGGTCGTAGGGTTTGTTGCCGTCGTAGCGGTTGCTGCCATCGCTGAAACCCAGTTCAAGGACCTGGCCGAGGTCCTTGAGCACAGCCACATTTTTATAGATGGTGGCCAGGCTGGTGGTGGGGAAATTGACCTTGACCTGTTCAAAGATCGATTCAACGCTCGGATGCCCTTGGCTTTGGGCCAATACCTTCAAAATGGCCAAGCGCTGGGGGGTGATCCGGTACTGGTTTTCCCTCAAGGCGGCAACCATATTTTGTAAACGGCTTTCGGAATCGGGCATGGGGGCGTCCGTTCGATCGTGGGTGACGGCCAAGGCAAATGATTATCAGCTGATACCAGGACGGCAGTTGCCTGTCAATACCGGCAGACGGTCGGCCATACACGACCATCATCCAATTCAGGAACGCCGATGGACAACCACACCGAGCACCAGGCACCACAAGGGGTCGCTTTCAACGATGCGCTGAAATTTTGGGCCAAATTGGGCTTCATCAGTTTCGGCGGGCCGGCGGGACAGATCGCCATCATGCATCAGGAGGTGGTTGAACGGCGTCGTTGGGTCGGCGAAAACCAGTTCTTGAGGGCCTTGAACTTCTGTATGCTGCTGCCCGGACCCGAAGCCCAGCAGCTGGCCACCTATATCGGCTGGCGCATGAACGGTACATTCGGGGGAATTGCCGCCGGAACGCTATTTGTAATTCCGTCCATTTTCGTCATGCTGCTGCTCAGCTATCTGGCGGTGGCCCACATCGACATCCCTGCCGTGGCTGCTGCGTTTTACGGCATCCAGCCGGTGGTCGTGGCAGTTGTGGCCGAGGCGGTGCTGCGAATCGGGAGCAAGGCGCTCAAGCATGGCGTGCTCTACGGCTTTGCCGCGGCGGCCTTTATCGCCATTTATATCCTCCACGTGCCATTTCCCGCCATCGTGGCGGCTGCGGCCGTGGGCGGCCTTCTCATGCAGCGGCGTCTGCCCCAGGTTTTCTGCAAGGGGACCTTTGACGAATTGGCCCGTGAGTGCCGAATCGAGGCGGAAGACGACCCGTTGCGGCCCCAGGTGACGCCCTCCTTTTCACACGTGGTGCGGGTGCTGCTGGTCTGCCTGGTGCTGTGGGGTATCATGGTGGGCGGCGTGTGGGCCTGGCGGGGAATGGAGGACGTATTGGCCCAGATTGCGTTCTTTTTTACCAAGGCGGCCTTTGTTACCTTCGGCGGGGCCTATGCGGTGCTGGCCTACATCACCGATGTTGCCGTGGGCAACGGCTGGCTTAATACCGAGCAGATGCTGATCGGCCTGGGGCTGGCCGAATCGACACCCGGGCCGCTGATCATGGTCACCCAGTACGTGGGATTTTTGGGGGCCTGGCACCTGCCGGGGGATCTGTCGCCACTCACAGCGGGTATCCTCGGTGCCCTGATCACCACCTATGTGACCTTTTTGCCCTGCTTCTGCTTTATCTTCGCCGGTGCCCCCTTCATCGAAGCCATGGCCGGCAACCAGCGTATCCAGGCGGCCCTTACCGGGGTTACCGCCGCCGTCGTGGGCGTGATCCTCAATCTGGCGGTGTGGTTCGGCCACAAGGTGATTCTTCCCGGCGGCAATATCGACCTGTTTGCCCTGGCCGTGGCCGTCGTGGCCTTGGTGCTGCTGCAGAAATATCGTTTTCCGGTCCAGTACCTGGTGCCCATGGGGGCCGTTGTGGGTGTATTGGGGCGAGCGTGAACTACTCGATGGCCTGAAACTTGCGCATGAATCGTCGGTCGATCATATCCTTGATGAGAAACGCCGTCCGCCCGCCGAATGTCAGCCAGCGTTTCTTGAGGACGCCAATCCCACCGCCCAAATTGAAAATCAACAGGTAGTCGCCGCCCGGATCGAAGGGTGTTAGGTCGGCGCCGTTCAAGCGGGCCTGAATGTTGTGCAGCAACACCGGATTCTGGCGAACCGCGTAGACCCCTACCTTGTCCAGTGGCCGGTCCTCGCAGTAGATGCAATCGCCGCCGCCGAAGATGTCGGGGTGCTGGGTGCACTGCAGAAAGCGGTTGACCCGGAGGCCGCCGTCGGGTCCCGTGGCCATGCCCGAGTCGGCAAAAATAGACGATGGCGTGACACCCGTGGCCAGGAAGATGAAATCGGCCGGCAGGGAGTCGCCGCTGTCCAGCCGGACGCGGTTGCCGGAAACGGCTGTGACATAGACGCCTTCACGGATGGCGATGCCCCGTTGGCTCAAGATGGCTGCGATCCTGCGCCGCACGGCGGCCGGAAAACGGGACATGAAGGCGCTGCCGGCACAGATGGTAATGCGAGGGGGATGCCCGCCAAATGTTTGTGCCAGCTGCCATACGCTGCCGGCCACTTCAGCCGCGGATGGGCCGCCGCCGACGATGACCACCGCCGGGGAGTGACGGTCGAAGTGAGCCTCCAGGCGGCTTTTGGCTTCCAGCAGTCGTTCGATGGGTTTGACGCTGTAAACGTCTTTCTGGTCACCGTCGACCGCCGGCCTGGGCACGTGGCTGCCCACATTGCAGGAGAGCACATCATAGCCCACCGAATTACCGGATTCAAGCCTCACCCGGTGTGCGTTCGGATCGATACCGACGGCCTTGGACCGGATGAAACGGCCGGCTTGTTTTTCCACCACCTGCCGGGTGGCGAATCGAATCTGTTCCGGGCGGTAGGTCCCCGAAAGCATGCCTGGCCCCATGCCCGAGTAGTAATGGTGGTCCGACGGGCCGATAACGGTGACCCGGTGGCCTTTTTCGATAATGGCGGCCAGGTTGGCCAAGACAAGCATGTGGGCATGGCCCCCGCCGATGAGCACCAGTTGTTTAGGCATTGAAGTCCTACAGATAAAAAATAACACTCACCAATAATCAAATCTCAAACAAACCACAAATTCCAAAAATACAAAATCACAAACGACTGCTGGCCGTGGCCTCAAATTCCGTTTGGCATTTGATGGTTGAATGGTTTGATTCATTTGAAATTTGGCATTTGACGGTTGTGATTTTCACACAAGGGAGCCGGATTCACCCATCGCCGACGGACATGCGGCCCAATAGATCGGGCTGATCTACCGCGCTGCCACCGTCTCTTCCATCAGCTGCCCCAACCTGGCCAGGTGCGTTTTCTCCTCGTTGGCGATTTGGATCAGGGCTTGCCTGCCCGCATCGTTTTGCGCCTTTTCCGAGGCCCGCAGATAGAGGTCCAAGGCCTGAGCCTCGATGGACATCGCCAACTCGATGATATCCGCCAAGGTGTCGTAAGATGGCATGAATAAATTGGCGTACTCTTCGGTGGTCAGTCCCCCCTCCAACACCGGTGTCACCTGGTTCGACTCGAAGGTTGCCCGGGTGGCCGCTTTTCCGGTCGCTGCTGTGTATTGCGCCACAATGCGATCTTGATGTTTCACCTCAATTTGAGACAGTTGGTGAAACAGTTGTCTCGCCGGTTCACTTTCCATTTTTTCCGCCATGGTATCGTAGAACGTTTTTAACCCGGCTTCCAACGTGTAGGCCACGGCCAGGGCACTTTCAACGGATGCAACCCCATCGAAAAGGGCCAGCCCTTTCTCTTCCCCCAAAAAGGCGGTTTCACTGGTCCAGGAATTGAATCCACCGGCCACATTGATGATTTCGCTAAATCCTTGTCCATCCAATAGCTGCGCAGCCATCCGGCTGCGTGCGCCGGACGCTCAGTAGACCACCACGGGCTTGCTCCGGTCGATGCGATTCATGCGATCGGTGAGTTCCGGCAGGGGGATCAGTACCGCTCCGGGGATGTGGCCGGAGGCATATTCGGCAGGCTGACGAACGTCCAGGATGGTTACCGCATCCACATTTTTCTCCAAGAGATAGCTTTTCGCCTGGTCCGTGTCGATGGATCTCACAGGCGTTAAAAATTGCCTCCAGTTCATTGTTGCCTCCATGGGCGGGCAGCGGGGATGTTAATCGATGCGCAAAATATGATTGGGTGATTATACACAACTTGATTGCTTGTTTCAAACCCTCGACATATTGAAAATAGGCACCCCAAAGGCGCTTCCTTCGGGGCGCCTGCGGTCAGAAACACGAATCCGCCTAGATCTTGAACCGGAATCCTATTTTTTAGGCAGCTTTTAGGTGGCACGTTGATTGCTTCGGGATTAGTGAATACTATACATCAATTGACAA
>JASFFF010000294.1:0-5268 GCA_050124445.1 Desulfosarcina sp. | reverse complement strand
GTGCTGATTCTATTTGCCGCCGGTGCCGTATTGCTTTATTTTGTGGATGAGGAGAAGGGCAAATTGCAAGCGGCACGATTGCAAGATTAGCGATTCTTGCAACCATCCACCAAGCCGTTGGCCAAACCCTATTGCCGATCAGCGCTCAATCTTTGCCATGGCCTGGGTACGGGGCGCCTGCCGCCACATGGATCCGTCTTTAGTGGTTGTATCAAGCCAGGTGCGCTGCTCCCGGCAGCAACCGCAACCATTGAATCAGCGACGTACTTTTGATGCCGGGTGACCATTCAACCCTGCGTCCGCCGATTTCATCCCCTCGAATGCCGCTTGCACAAGGCCTGCATTTCCGCTGCCCGGTTTGAAAAAATCCAATCCACACCGCGAGCCACTTCGCGAAACAGACAGCGACGGGAATCGACGAAGCCGGTACCGACCCCTTGACTCAACCAATGATGATGGTTCAGTACCCGCCTGTTGATCAGCAGGTAGTGGCCGGCAAGGCCGCCCCACCCGTTCGCTGCTGCCAGACGGCTGAAACGGTTGATACGCGTCTGTGCAATGGGAATAAATGCTTTTGGAGGAACAAAATCGAAGCAGCCGAACATATCGGGATGCAGGGCCATCAGATGGTAATCCTTTACGGCTGTAAGATGTCGGAGCACTTTTTTCAGGCGCTGACGCTGGCGCAGGGGATCCGGGTAGGGTTCGTGTTTGATTTCCAGCATCATATGCAGCCGGCCACCGTAGCGTTGAATCACTTCCGACAGGGTGGGGATCAGGGGATAGTGTCGCCTGATGCGCGCCAGCGGGGTGTTGGCCAGCCTGGTTGGCCGGTTGAACAAGCGCTGGGTGTCTGCATCGTGGAACACCACGGGAATCAGATCACCGGTCCAGCGGATATCCATTTCAATGCCCCACACGCCGGCATCGGCCGCCAAGTCAAAAGCGGCCAGGGTATTCTCGACATTCAGGCGGTTGTCATGTTGACCCCGATGGGAGATGATTCGGCAGGTGTGAAACAGCCGGGCAGGCGGCACCGGGCGTGGCCACCGGCGATAGGCTTCATTAGCCAGTCGATGAAAGATCCCTTCGAGGCGCTCTGTTAATCTGATTTTGCCACCACGCGGGTGATCCATGAGCCTTTAGCGCATCCTTTGTCGGCCTTTTGTGCAAAAGGGGGTATGCAAGCGCTTTGCGGGTTGAGCAGACAACATGGTAGATTACCATACCCGCTTCGAAAAAAACAGTCGCTTGGATGCCATGTCTCAACATCGAAACGGCGATGGTGCCTCAGGTCATTGACCGCATGCCTAACAATGGGATAAGCAATTGCCATGGCACTCCCATCCTATCGCATCGACGCCGTTCTTTTCGACTTCGACGGAACGCTGACACAGCCGGGCGCCCTCGATTTCTCGGTCATCAAGCGCGCCATCGGTTGTCCTCAGAAGACGCCGGTGCTGGAATTTATGGCCAGTGTCGAAGATGGCCATCAGCGGATGGCGATGGCCCGGCAGCTGGATCGCTTTGAACTGGCCGGTGCCGCGGCGTCGCGACCCAATTTGGGTGCCGAGCATCTGGTGGCTTTCATTCGAAGCCGGGGTCTGCCTGTAGGAATTCTCACCCGCAACAGCCGGGCATCGGTTTGTAAAGCCCTAGAAAATTTTGCTTCCCTGCGCTTAGCGCATATCGATGTCATGGTTACCCGCGAGGATCCGGTGAAGATCAAACCGTCCGGGGAGGGGGTCCTGTTGGCAGCCCGGAAAATGGGTGTGGATCCTGCCCATCTGTTGATGGTGGGGGACTTTCGCTTCGACATGGAGGCGGGTCGTCAGGCCGGGGCGCTGACCGCTTATCTCTCCAACGGTGCACCGACACCCGATGCGGTCGATTGCCATTTTTTCGTTCAACGCCTTTCCGAATTGGTGCCGATTGTGGATGAAGGGCGATCGCTGGCTACCGGCAAGCTGCCCAATGCGTTTCTCGATGAGCTGCTCGCGCAGCATCGAATCGAAGACCCGACGGTGATCGTGGGGCCGTCGGTGGGAGAAGACACGGCAGCCGTAGATATCGAGGGGGCAGAAGTATTGGTGCTTAAATCCGATCCAATCACCTTTGCCACGGTATCCATTGGGCGATATGCGGTATTGATCAATGCCAACGACATGGCCACTGCCGGTGCTGAGGCCCGCTGGATGCTGGCCACGTTGTTGCTGCCCAGTGGTTTTTCGCGCTCCCAGGTTCGCCAGATTTTTGCCGATTTGCATACCGCCTGCAAAAAGTGGGGCATCACCCTGTGCGGCGGGCACACGGAGATTACCGACGCCGTCTCCCGTCCGGTCGTCGCCGGAATGATGGCCGGAACGATCAGCCGCAGGGATCTGATTCGAAAAAGCCGTATGGCGCCCGGTGATCGTATACTGGTGACCAAAGGCATCGCTGTGGAGGGCACCGCCATCGTTGCCGCCGAGTTCGGCGACCTGCTATTGGAAAAGGGCATGCCCGCGTCGGAGATCGACGCCTGCCGGTATCTCGAATCCCAGGTCAGCATTTATCCAGAGGCGCGTATTGCCTGGACGGTCGACGGGGTATCCGCCCTTCACGACGTGACCGAAGGGGGAATCGCCACCGCCTTGGCCGAATTGAGCCAGGCCGGCGGCAGGGGCATGCATATCCGAATAGACGCCTTGCCGGTGTATTCCCAGACCCGTCGATTGGGAAAGCTGCTTGGCATCGATCCACTGGGACTCATCGGATCGGGCAGTCTGCTGATCTGCTGTCATCCCGAGTGGTGCGATCATCTGGTGTCGACCTTGGAGCAAAGCGGCATTGCGGTAGCCGATATCGGCGTTGTGACGCAGGATCAACCGGGAATCGAGGCTACCAAAAACGGATTGCCGGCGGCATGGCCCACATTTGAGGTGGATGAAATCACCAGGCTGTTCGCTTGATCGGAAGGGACTTTCGTGCAGTTCCGCCTCAAGTGCGATCAACAGACCGTGCGCGACATGGTCAATTGGTTCACATCCATCGATTAGGACTCGCCATCCATGGTGTTCAGCTTATCCTTGACCGCATCGATTGTCCATTGCCGGATAAATCGTCGGGGAGACCCATGCGGATCTCCCCGTGATCTACTGTTGGGTCATCTGTAGGAGCTGGACTAAAAATTATGGACCATATCCAACTCCTCGTCGGTGACGCCGAAGGTGACATTATGCGGCGCCAGCGCTTCCTGCTTGAAGTAGTCGGGCAACCGGTCATCTTTGACCGTGAATCCGGCCGCCTGGTTAAATTCACGTTCGCGCTTCAGAATCGTTTGGCCCAGAGCGGTTACGTCATCAGCGGTCATCGGTTGGCCCAGAAAGGCACCAATCGTTTCCACCAGTGCATTGAAGGTATCCGGCTGGTCGAGAATGGCAAAGGCGATGAACAGACACATGCCGGTGGAATCGATGGCCGCGGTGGCAACTTGAAGGTTTCGGGACAGGTCGACCTGGCCTTCGGGTTTGAGGGCGTCCACGTTGCCGCCAACGCCCAGGATATTGGTGGCCACGGCGTAGCCCGCGGTATGGTCGGCACCCATGGTGGTGGTGGCGTAAGTGACACCGATACCCTGAACGGCCCGGGGATCATAGGCCGGCATGGCCTGGCGTTTGACCACCGGCACCCGTTCTACGCCGAAGCATTGGCCGGTAACAGCGGCGCCGTTGCCCAAGATCCGGCCCAAAGGCGTGCCGTCACCGACCTCCTGGAGCAGTTTGATGGCGCCCTGGCCGTCGCCGAATTGGGCCAGGCCGGCCTCCATGGCCACGCCAATGGTGGCGCCCATCTCGATGGTGTCCAAGCCGAAGTCATCGTCCATGCGGTCCAGCTGAGCGATCACATCCAGGTCGTCGATGCCGCAGTTGCCGCCGTGGGCCCAAACGGTCTCATATTCGGGCTGTTTGGTTAAAAAATTGCCGTTTTTGCCATAAAATGTGCCCGAGCAGCGGATAATGCATCCCCGGTGGCAGCCATGAGTTGCCGAGCCTTCACCACCACGTTCGTTTTCCAGCGCGGCCTGGGATTCACCGGATATCTTGGCGGCCCCTTCGAACTGGCCCGTCTGGAAGTTATGCGTGGGATATCCGCCGGCTTCATTGATCACGTTGGTGAGTACGTTGGTGCCAAATGCCGGAAGCCCTTCGCCAGTAACCGGATGTTTACGCAGCCCCTGAGCAAAGGCTTTGTTGGCGGCCTTGAATTTTTCAGGGTCGGCCGGCGAGCGCATCTTCATGCCATCGTCGTCCAGGATGATGGCCTTGACGCCCTTGGCTCCCATTACGGCACCGACGCCACCACGTCCGGCATGGCGGGTGGGTCGCTGCTCCATGTCCGAGGCAGCCACCGAGGCGGCGCTCATTTTCATTTCGCCAGCCTGGCCGATGCTGATGCAGGCCGCCTTTTTACCGTATTGGGCGGAGAGCTTTTCCACGGTGGCATAGTTGCCCAGTCCCTTGAGATCCGCGGCGGAATCAACCGCGACCCCGTCTTTGTTGATGAAGACTTTATAGAGGGCGTCATCGGCCGGTTTGCCTTCCAGAATGATGGCCGCATAACCCAGCCGGGCCAGTACCTGGGCCGCCTGTCCGCCGGAATTGGATTCTTTGATACCGCCGGTCAACGGGCTCTTGCAGCCTACGGATAGCCGGCCGGACATGGCTGCCGCCGACCCGCTGAGCAATCCCGGTGCGATGACCAGTTTATTGGCTGCCCCAAGCGGGTGGCAGGTGGGGGGGACTTCCTTGGCCACCACCGTTGAGGTCATGGCTCGGCCACCTAAGCCGGCATAGTCTCCAAGGGCGTCAATCTTGACGGCCGGTCCGCCCGATGCACTCATGTCGATTCTCAAGATTTTGTCCATAGCCTCCCTCCTGTCTGCATGCGGCTGGTGTTAAAAAGCAAAGTGTAATCTGCAGGTCTCGTCGGCGAAAGATGGGATGAAACAGTTGCCAATTACTGTAATTATTGGTCTTCGACCGTAATGTCAAGGAAAACCAAGAATGACAGGACGCAGCGCTTTACCTGCATGCAGTTGATTTCAGTTTGTTTTCATCATCCGTTCTTGCGTTCAAATGTCTGCATGAAATCCACCAAGCATTCAACGGCAGCCAATGGCGTTGGATTGTATATGGACGCCCGACAACCGCCGACGCTGCGGTGACCTTTGAGCCCTCCCAGGCCGTTATCCAGCGCTTCGGCCACAAATCGGGTCTCCAGGGCTTC
>JASFFF010000293.1:0-5270 GCA_050124445.1 Desulfosarcina sp. | reverse complement strand
GTGACCTCCAGGGGGATGTCCATCACCAGGCCGATATTTTTAAACTGATCCACGTCACCACCAGCGTCCGGCACGACAACCTGTTGAGGCCCCGCCACTGGACCTGTTTCCTCTAAAGACGCCTCGCCTTCCGCAGCAGGGGCAGACGCGTCCAGTCTGACACCGGCTTCGACGATGATGATGCTCTCTTGGTGGGCAAACAGAAATCGGGCTGGTTTGATCACATGCGTCGGGCTGACTTTGAAATCCCGCCCGCTGGTTATGGACGGCGTGGACAGTAAACACGACAATCCGGCATCAACAAACTTGGACTTTAGGTTGCCGCCAATAATGTTGCTCACCTCTCGGATCACATCATAGACGGCCTCCTCGTCTTCAACCTCATCGATCTCCATGCCCAGCATGGCTGCTGTCATTTCTTTGCCAAAATCATCGTTGACCTGGACGTTGAACATGCCGTCCACTTCACCAGCGAAGGTGACTGAACCGACGGTGCGCATCTCTTCAACAAATGATTCGGGGATTTCCTGAATGGCCTCAACTTCCATCTCCAACATGGTGTAGAAGACGTCGATTACCGAATTGACAATGGCCGTTTTGATGTCTACGCCGGCGATCCGCTCCATGATGACCTCACTGGACAGGTCGCTCATGATGTCCTCTTTGGCCCCGATCTCCTCTTTGATGCACAATTCTACCAGCACGAATTCATCCTGGTGTCTAAACGAGAACTTTACCGGTGGTGCAATATCAACCGGATCGATTTTAAAATCGCTTCCGGAAGTGATCGAAGGCGTTGAAATGACGCAAGTCAGGCCACCATCGAGAAATTCGGTTTTCAAGTTTCCGGCCACAATATTGGCCAGTTCACCGATGACATCGTATATCTCTTCCGTGCTCTTGATTTCCTGCGCTTCAAGGCCCAGCATGGCGGCGGTGACGGTACGGGCAAAGGCTTCGCTGAGTCTGAAACTCAGCACCCCGACCACTTCACCGCCAAAATGAATGGCACCGACCATGGTGTTGCCCCCCTCCAGATGGGTGGCCTGGTCGATGTCAGCCGTCACCAGACCCATGGACATCATGGCTTCGAAGGTTTCGATGAGGGTCTCCTCTATGGTTTTTCGAATGGCCTCGTCGGTGATTTTTTCCATTGGTTCCCCAGGTTCAAACAGGTTTTAAATGCCGTTATCTTAAGGGCGTTTTTCTATTTTTGTCAATAATTTGCGACAAAAAAGGCCCGGGCAGATCGCCCGGGCCTTGGATTGTGCAGGACGGTATCTAACCGGTTAGAAGAGACCGGTAACCTTGCCCGTGTCCGTCTCGACGTCGACGCGGCGGAAGGCCGGGTTGGAGCCGGTACCCGGCATCAGGCTGATGGTGCCGGCGCAGGGGCACAGGAACTTGGCGCCGGAGTAAATCAGCACGTCGCGAATGGGCAGCTTCCAGCCCTTGGGCACCCCTTTGATGGTCCTATCGTGGCTGAGGCTTTCATGCGTCTTGACCATCATGGTGGCGAAGTCGGCGTACTTGGGATCGCCTTCCAGCATCTTGGCCTTGGCTTCGGCTTCGGGCTGCCAGTCGACGCCGTCGGCGCCGTAAACTTCCTTGGCGATGAGTTCGACGCGGTCGCGCAGCTTCATCTCCAGCGGGTAGAGGAATTTGAATTCGTTTTCGTCGTTGCATGCGTCGATGACCGCATCGGCGAACTCCAGGGCGCCGTCACCGCCCTTTTCCCAGTGCTTGGACTCGGCGCAGCGGGCACCGGCAGCCTCGGCCGCTTTGCGGATAACGGCGCACTCGGCATCGGTGTCGGTGTAGAAACGGTTGATGCAGACCACCGGATTGATTCCGGCCTTGCGGATGGTGTTGATGTGATGCACCATGTTGGCGCAGCCCTTTTCCACCCACTCCAGGTTCTCCTTGGTGTACTCGTCTGGCAGGGCTTTGCCGGTCACGACCGTGGGGCCGCCGCCGTGCATCTTCAACGCGCGGATGGTGGTGGTCAGAACCGAGACGTGCGGTTTGAGGCCGGAAAAACGGCACTTCACGTTCCAGAACTTCTCGAAGCCGATGTCGGCGCCGAAGCCGGACTCGGTGACATGGTAGTCGAACAGCTTCAGGCCAACGCGGTCGGCGATGATGGAGCTCTGGCCCACGGCGATGTTGGCGAACGGTCCGGCGTGCACCAGGCAGGGGTTGTACTCGGCGGTGCACATCATGGTGGGGTTGATGGTGTTGCGCATAAAGGCCGTCATGGCGTTGCCCACTTCCAGGTCGCCGGTGGTGACCGGTTTGCCGCTCTTGTCGAAGGCCACGGTGATGTCGTTCAGGCGCTCTTTCAGGTCGGCCAGGTCGCGGATCACCGAGAGGATGGCCATACACTCGGAACCGACGGCGATGCCGAACTTGGATTGCATGGTGAAGCCGTCCATACGGCCGCCGAGACCGATGATGATGTTGCGCAGGGCTTGGGCACAATAGTCGATGATCCAGCCCATTTCCACGCGGGTGGGATCGATGTCCAGGCGGGGCATGCCGGTCAGGCGTGCCAGCTGTTCATCGTTGTAATTGCGCTCGTGCTGCATTCGGGCGGTCAGTGCCACCATGGCCAGGTTGTGGGCGTTCATGATGTCGTTGATGTCGCCGGTGAGCCCCAGGGAAAACTCGGTCATGGGGATCAGCAGGGAGTTGCCGCCGCCCGCTGCCGTACCCTTGACGTTCATGGTGGGGCCGCCGGAGGGCTGGCGCAGGGCGCCGCCGACGTTCACGCCGCGCTTACCCAGGCCTTCCATCAGACCGCAGGAGGTGGTGGATTTGCCTTCACCCAAAGGGGTCGGGGTAATGGCGGTGACCTCAATGTACTTGCCGTCGGGTTTGTCTTTAAGGCGATCGATGATCTTGAGAAAGTCCAGTTTGGCCAGCCGGCCCATGGGAAGCATTTCCCCCGGGGCCAGGTTCAGTTTTTCGGCCCATTCTTCCGGTGTTGGCATGTTTTTTTCCGCTGCTTCGGAAATCTGCCAGTCTGCCATATTTACCGCATCGTAAGCCATCTATCCAATCCTCCTTTAAGTTAATGATTAACAATAGGGCCTGATTGCCTATCAGGGTTCCCTGCTCGGTCGAGTCAGTGATTGGAACAATTTTTAATTAGTATGGGATTCGGGTGATCACGGTCTCCCGTGAATCTGAAAAAGCGCCGCCAATTTAGCATGTCGGGCCGCTTTTGGCAAGACTTATGTAATCCGTGCTGACAGACTGAAATATGGCTGTAACCATCATGAATATATAAAAATATAAAAATATTGAGTCGGGCCATAGGGATGGCTTTCCCGCTGGGCGCAGGGACAGTCGCCGGTTTGAGAATCGATTCCCTGTCAGCTGTCCTGCAACTGGTAGAGGCGGTGGTAGTAGCCCTGTCGGGCCATCAGCGAGGCATGGCTGCCGGTTTCTACCATCTTGCCGTGGTTGAGCACCACAATCCGGTCGGCGCTGCGGGCCGTGGTCAGGCGGTGGGCCACCACGACGCAGGTGCGCCCCCGCATCAAATTGGCGATGGCCTGTTGCAAGTGAATTTCGGTTTGAGAGTCCACGTAGGATGTGGCTTCGTCTAGAATGATTACCTCCGGGTCCACGGCAAATGCGCGGGCCACAGAGATCAGCTGCCGCTCTCCGCTTGAGAGGGACGTGCCGCCTTCTGAAATGGGGGTATCGATTCCTTGCGGCAGGCGGCTCACCAGTTCCCTGCAGTGGGAGGCTTCCAATATCGCATTCTGCGCCCTTGCAGACAGACCGTTGGCGGCAAAAAAGAGATTGGCTTTCAACGAACCGGAGAAAAGAAAGGGATCCTGCATGACCAATGCGATGCGCTTCCTCAGCATATCCGGCGCGATGCTTACACTGCTGATGCCATTAAAACGAATGGTCCCGTCAGTGGGGTCATAGAAGCGAACCAACAGGTTGACCAGGGAACTTTTTCCCGAGCCGGTCGCTCCAACAACGGCAATGGTTTCACCGGCATTGATGGTCAAATGGATGTCTTCAAGGACCCGTTCGCCTGCGTTGTAGGCCAGCGACACGCCTTCGAATCGAATCTGCTTCAGCGGTCCCGAAAGAACCGAGTCCGCCGTCTGGACGTCCGTTTCTGGTGTCGTATCCATCAGCAGAAATATTCGCTCGGCAGAGGCCATGGCATTTTGCAGGATGTTGTATTTTTCGGCCAGATCCCGGATCGGTCGAAAAAACATTTTCATATAGGCGATAAAGGCAGCCAGGACACCGATGCTGACCGTTTGGTCCAGCACATGGCTGCCCCCGAAATAGATGACGATGGCAATGGCGGTGATGCCCAGCATCTCAATGATGGGCATAAATACGGCAAAAATGTTGATTTGGCGCATGCCCGCCAGATAGTTGTCGTGATTGAGGCGGGCGAAGGCATCATAATTTTCCGCTTCCCGCCGAAAGGTCTGAATCACCTTGATCCCACTGATCGTCTCGGAAAAGCGGGTATTGATCTCGGCAACCTTGATTCGCAGGTCACGAAAAACGTCGCGGACCCGTGAGGAAAATCCGATGGCCGTTGCGACCACCAGCGGCAATACCAAAAACGTCAGCAGGGCCAGTTGCCAGTCCATGATCACGAGAACAACGGCAATGCCCACCAGCAGCAGCATGTCCTTAAATATCATGGAAATGAAAGAGGTGAACAATTCGTTCATGTTTTGGATGTCGTTGGTCACCCGCGTCACCAGGCGTGCGATGGGATTGCGCGTGAAAAATTTCAACGGCATGCTCTGGATGTGGCTGTAAAGGCCCAAACGCAGGTCATGCATAATGCGGTGGCCCGCATTGATCATGACCACATTCTGGACAAAGGTAAAAACGAAGATCGCTGCCACCACGATCAAGAAAAGGACGCTGATGTGGGCCAGACCGGTCAGATCCGTATGCCGCAGCCGCCTGAGGCTCTGATGGTCAAGCCGAGACAGGTCTGCCAGCCGGATGTCGGCACGATCGCCATGGATGCGAAACAGCCCCCGATTGTCGGTGACCGCCGCCGCCACCAGCGGATCGGATAGGTCTACCGACAGCCGCTGTCCACCGGCACCTGTCCCTTGGATTGTTTCGGCGTCGATTCTGTCCCGGGGGACCACATGACGATCGATGATTTCCTTGGTGATATAGGGCACCGACAATTCAAGCAGCGAGATGGCCACCACCAGCATCACTGACAGGGCCAGCTTCAGCCGATGCGGACCGGCGTAGGG